>CAMWOF010000376.1 GCA_947175805.1 uncultured Clostridiaceae bacterium | reverse complement strand
CATGGATATACTGATTGCCGCCTGCGCCCTTGCTTCCCGTGCTACACTAGTTACAAACAACGAGAAGCATTTTCAACATGTGCAGGGATTGAAAATAGAAAACTGGACAAGGGAGTAAAGACCATACAGCAATTCAGCCTGATTTTCGTTATCCGTGGTGCTTATTTAATAAGATTTTGTTCTTAAACGATAGCCATATATTAATAGCATTCTGCATTTTTTTCTTATTTTCTGCTTCCGTTTCGTGCTCTATCATATATCTTAGACACTCCGTTATTTGATTGTCGACATCCGCTAGAACTTTTTTCGGATTCTGCATAGTCATAATTATGTTCGCGCCATAGATATTACAATTAGCCCACGAACTATCACGAATTTGTTGATTATCTGATAATAGGCTAAGGACTTTTGCTTCAACCAATTTTTTGATATTTTCGTTCTCTATAGATTTTAGCTGTTCTTTACATACAGTTTTAACCTTTGTAGTTAAGGGAGATTGTCCCTTTTTTAATTGCTGCATTATACTATCAATAGAATTTAAACATTCCATAGCATCAGCATAAAGACAAAACATCTGCAACGAGATAAAAACAACCAGTAACCTCAAATCATCCTCCTGCTTTCTACACCAAACATATTGTACTATATTCCCATAATAGTTACAAATTATTAATTAAGGTGTTATACATTCCGCTATATGCTCGATTTTTTTAGAATACTGAGTAGCCGCAACCCCATTAAGGTCGAAAGCATTTGGCATGAGCTGTGGAATATCCGGCAAAGTATACCTAGTAGTAATGCCATAATTGTTGATAGCCTCAAGCGTTTTTATTTCTCGGTCCACAGAGTAAATATGTTCGACATATGGAAAATCCTTGTGACCAAAGCGAATTCCACATAATTCTGAACCAGTCATACAGGATCTAGAAAGAGCAAATAGATTTTCCGAAATATCATCTCCTTCAAGATATTCCGGGTAATATGCATCAACCCCCAAAATCGTTCTCATTTCTTCGAAATTCACACTAATAATATTTGTGTCTTCGTAGTAGCAACTCCACGAAACTGAAGCCAATTTCCTTTTTAGATCCGGTGCGATTCTCGCCCACGAATAATATACACTACCTATTCCTTCATATAACTTATCACTCCCTCGCGAGTTAAGATCATTAGACGCTCTCAAAGTGTCTCTTAGGATGTGATACCAATGTATAAATTCGTGAAACAAGTCATCAGTTAAGATACTTTGTCGTAGTTGTACAAGTCCTCCTCCGCAATAAGGTAATTTTCCTATAACGACTTGCTTCTGTATATTGGTTGCGCTAAACCGCAGCACTCCACTATCTTCCATACCAGGATAATTTGCCGTAAAAGAACAATCGTTTTGATCCCATAATATTTTTAAATTTCTCACACTGTTTCTTACATTAGCACCAAAAAAAATAGGACTACTTTCGACTGGAAGAGTTTTTGCTATTTGTATGCTTTTTATCTGAGCATTATTTTCGCAGAATCCGATATTATTTCCTCTATCATCAACGAAAACTCTTCTAATTTCAATCAAAATCCTGTACAAAAGCACTCTTCCTACAGGATTACATGCAATTTTGCGAAATTCTCTTTTAAACAAATCTTTTCTGGAAATTTGTATGTTAGGAGTATCTGGATCGACAACAGGTGTATCATCAACACTTACATCAAACATTATAATTTGGTATGAGGAAGTTGAAAATGCATCTCCTCCAGCCTTCACATAATCATCATCGCTAACCGAGTTACCTCCATCCTTATCGATTACTCCAAACATTTTCATATACCAGTCGGTAATTGGAGAACTTTCCGTATTATCAATATTAGCGCAAGAATACTCTACAGCTTCCTTCGTTGTTGGTTGTGTTCCATCAGCAGGGAAGTAGATGTTTCCGTCAACAGCCATACTCTCAATGATTCCTCTATCTTTTGCATAGTGCGCATTTGTTCCCGGCACAATAACATGAACACAATCTTTTAATTTGTCACATACTTTTTTAACTTGCTTATCACGCATCAATCCCGGCGTATCAGCAGGCAAATCAAAAACCGTTTGTACGGGGGCTTGAGGATGCATCCCCTCAACATCCAAACCAAGTACTCCAACAATTGCAATAATCAATATTCGTATAAGTTGCATAGAAAATCTCACATATGTCTCACGACTGATACTACCAAACAAAAGTTAACATTCGGTTCATTTACAACCAATTGAAAATTGCAGACTCAAATGTTAGAATTCATATGAAACTGGAGTAGTTAAGAATGACTAAAACAGAGTTGGTAAAGGCAATAGCGGAAAAATCAGGAAAAACTATCAAGGATGCAGATATATTTTTAAAGGCATTTGTTGATACCATCGGTGAAACTCTAAAAAAAGGCACAGACGTTTCAATTATTGGATTTGGGACGTTCTCCGTCGCGGAACGCGCTGCTCGACAGGCTAGAAATTTTCAAACGGGGAAAATGATGAATA
>CAMWOF010000375.1 GCA_947175805.1 uncultured Clostridiaceae bacterium | reverse complement strand
GAGTTGTTAGCGCTTGTGGGCCTCGGAACAGAGAAACGCCAAATTAAAGGCTTTTCCAGAGGCATGAAGCAACGCCTCGGCATTGCACAGGCACTGTTACATTCCCCGAAGCTGTTGATTTGCGATGAGCCGACGTCTGCGCTTGACCCTGTAGGAAGAAAAGAAATCCTCGATATTCTGCTATCTGCCAAGGAACAAACGACGGTGCTCTTTTCCACGCATATCCTCTCCGATGTGGAACGCATTTGCACAAACGCTGCCTTTTTAGATAACGGAAAAATTGTTATGCAGGGAGATATGTCTGCATTTAAGCATATCCATTCCTCAAAAGAATTTACGGTGGAAACCGAAAATCCCCAGGACGCAGAAAAGCTTCTCCACAGATTCCACCATGCAAAAAGAATCGAAAAGAATACCCTGTCTTTTTTTGAAGAGGAGGATTTATTTTTTCCTGTACTCCAGTATATTACTGAGAACCGGCTTCCTGTCCTGAAAATAGAGCGGACGGAATCCTCTTTAGAAACACTGTTTTTGGAGGTGACTGAGAAATGAAGGTACTGATTGCTCTGATAAATAAAGAATGGCTTGAAAATGTCCGCAGCGGCAAAATTACCATTATCACAATTCTGTTTATATTTTTTGGCATTATGAACCCCGCGATTGCCAAGCTAACTCCATGGATGATGGAGCTGATGGCAGAGGATCTTGCCAAAACCGGTCTGGTTGTCACTGAAGTTTCGGTAGACGCCCTTACCGCATGGACGCAGTTTTTCAAAAATATCCCCATGGGACTTCTTGCATTTATCCTCCTGTATAGCGCTGCATTTACAAAGGAATACCAGACAGGGAGCCTGATATTGGTTTTGACCAAAGGTGTATCCCGATACAAGGTCATCACCGCCAAAGCATTTATGCTGCTCCTGGTCTGGACGCTTTGTTACTGGCTGTCCTTTTTTATTACATACGGATACGCTGCTTATTTTTGGGATAACAGCATCATTTATCATTTGTTTTTTGCCGCCTTTTCCTGGTGGCTGTTCGGCGTATGGACAATCAGCTTACTGGTGCTTTTTTCTTCCATGCTCAGTAATAACGCCGGCGTTCTTCTGGGAACTGCGGCCACAGTTTTGATATCCTACGTAATCGGATTATTTGCAAAACCGAAGCCATATGCGCCCACATTTTTACTAAGCGCCGCCTCGCTGGTGTCCAATTCTGCAGTGCCGGACACCTATACCAAGGCTGCCTTAGTCACGGCTGTTTTATCTGCCCTGTGCATAGGTATCAGTATTCCCATCATGAACAAAAGGGAACTATAGCACGCTACTCCCGAATCTGCCCGTTTCCGAAAATAATGTATTTTGTGGTGGTGAGCGCTAAAAGCCCCATCGGCCCCCTTGCATGAAGCTTCTGGGTGCTGATGCCGATTTCCGCTCCAAAGCCAAACTCAAAGCCATCCGTAAATCTGGTGGAGGCATTGACGTACACCGCCGCAGAATCCACCTCATTTAAAAATTTCATGGATGCCTGATAATTTTCCGTAATAATCGCTTCCGAATGACCAGTGCTGTATTTGTTGATATGGGTGATTGCCTCGTCGATATCCTCCACAATCTTTACGGAAATAATCTTGGCAAGGTATTCCGTTCCGAAATCCTCCTTAGAAGCCCTGTCGATATAATCATCTATCCGGCATGCTGCTTCATCTCCCCGCATTTCACACTCCTCTGCCTTTAAATCCTCCACCAGCAGGGGAATTACCTGTTTTGCAATACTCTTGTGCACCACCAGGGATTCACAGGCATTGCACACGCCAAGGCGCTGCAGCTTTGCATTGTGGACAATCGACACCGCCATCTTCAAATCTGCGTCCTTGTCAATATAAATGTGGCAGTTCCCCGTCCCCGTTTCTATCACCGGCACGGTGGCATTGTTGATAACATTCTGTATCAGCCCGTGACCGCCCCTGGGAATAATGACGTCAAAATATTCATTCATGCGAATCAATTTATTGACACTGGCCCTATCCGTATCCTCCACAAGACTCACTGCGTCCGGCGTCACATGACAGGAAAGCAGCGCTTCCCGGATTACCCTCACCAGAGCGATATTGGAATGGATAGCGTCGCTGCCTCCCCGCAAAATCACCGCATTTCCGGTTTTAAAGCAAAGGGCAAAGGCGTCTACTGTCACATTGGGACGGGACTCATATATAATGCCGATAACACCTAACGGCACTCTTCTTTGTCCGATGAGCAGACCATTTGGCCGCTCCTTCATGGACAAAACCTCACCAATCGGATCGTCTAAGGAAATCACCTGCCGTATTCCCTCTGCCATGCCCTGAAACCTTGCCTCCGTCAGACGCAGCCGGTCAATCATGGCTTCACTGACACCGTTTTGCTTTGCCTGGATGATATCTTTTTCATTTTCAGAAATAATTTCCTCCTGATGTAGCAAAAGCGCTTTAGAAACCATCTGCAGCGCCTCATTCTTTTTTTCCTGCCCCAAGACCGCCAAGGCCTTGGAT
>CAMWOF010000374.1 GCA_947175805.1 uncultured Clostridiaceae bacterium | reverse complement strand
CGTCAGGCGTAATATGAACATCCGGCATATGGAGGAGAGGAGTCGCTTATGCATACAAAAAGGATTATTCCCTGTTTGGATATTGATAATGGGCGTGTGGTAAAGGGCGTTAATTTTGTGAATTTAAGAGATGCAGGAGACCCGGTGGAGGTGGCAAAGGCCTATGATGCGGCAGGCGCTGACGAGTTGGTTTTTTTGGATATCACCGCATCCTCTGACCACAGAAACACAGTTTATGATTTGGTCAGGCGAGTGGCAGAGACCGTTTTTATTCCGTTTACCGTGGGTGGCGGAATCAGAACAGTGGAGGATTTCAAACTGATACTGCGGGAGGGCGCGGATAAGGTTTCCGTCAATTCCGCTGCCATTGAGCATCCGGAATTAATTGCAGACGCCGCTGACAGGTTTGGAAGCCAGTGTGTTGTGGTTGCAATCGATGCCAGAAGGCGTGCGGACGGCAGCGGCTGGAATATATATAAACACGGCGGACGGATTGATGTGGGGATTGATGCGGTGGAATGGGCGATGAAGGTAACCGCGCTTGGTGCAGGCGAGATTCTGCTGACCAGTATGGATTGTGATGGCACGAAAAACGGCTATGATATTGCGTTGACCAAAATAATATCTGAGAATGTGCCGGTTCCCGTAATAGCCTCCGGCGGTGCGGGGAATATGGAGCATTTTTATGACGCCCTTACAGAAGGAAAGGCCGATGCTGCACTGGCTGCATCCCTATTTCATTACAAGGAGCTGGAAATTGGGGTGTTGAAGGAGTATTTACGGGAAAAAGGGATAGATATTCGTTTATAGTGAACAGACATTGAGAGGAAGCTTATGATAGAATTAAGAGAAAATGTCCTGTGTGTGGAGGATTATCTGGCAATCAGGGCAAAGGTGGGCTGGAAGGTGCTTTCCCAATCCCAGGCAGAAAAAGCATTGGATAACAGCCTTTTTGTTTTATCTGCCTACGATGACGGAGAATTGGTAGGGATGGGAAGAATTGTCGGTGACGGGGCAGTCATATGCTATGTGCAGGATTTGATTGTTGTCCCAAGGGTGCAGGGAAACCATATCGGTTCTATGATATTGGAGCATCTGAAGGCTTATGTCAGTTCTCTTAGGATGGAGCATACGGAAATGATGTTTTGTCTGATGTGTGCAAAGGGGCGGGAACAGTTTTATGAAAAACACGGCTTTTTTGCCAGGCCAACACCAAATTTAGGGCCGGGTATGATGCAATACATATCGGATGATAAGTAAAAATACCAGTTAGAAAGGGATGATGCGGCTTTGCGTATACAGGGATTGTATGTTAAGATGATGTGTATGCTGCTTTACACATTCCTTTTTTTGCTTACCGGCTGTAGTGAGGATGCAGCGTCCGCCGGTGCAGAAAACCCAAATACAATACAAGACACGGAAGCAGATACTACATATACGAGGGAAACCGGAAAAATAACAGAGGGCGGAGTAAATGAACTTCTTCACACAGTTTTTTTTGATTTTCAGGTAGTGTCTTTTGATACTCCGGAGTATATGATGCTGGGGGATGATATGTACCGTCTGGAGGATGGATATCAATTTTTAGTTTGTGAGCTTTCTCTCACAAATCCCCAGCCAGAGGCAATGGATATTTATCTGACGGATTTTCTCGTCTGCTGGGGTGAGGCAGAGACCGAACGGGACTATGGCTATGGCAGTGATACCCTGGGGGATTCAGCTTATATGCCGGAATCCTTTTTGCTGGAGGCGGGAGAGCAGGTGACATATAAGCTGATGTTTAAGGTTCCGGTACAGGAGCGCTATCTGTTCCTATATGATGAATTTTATGCGGACGGTTTTCAGGGAAACCAGTTTAGAGTTGTTCTGAAAGAGGAATAGGCACAGAAGTCGGCTCCTGCGGAGCATCCGACATAGTGCTGGGGAAACAATATGCGATTATGGATTCAGAAAAATCTTTACTTTATAATGGCGGTTATGGTTGCTTTGTTTCTGGTCTGCCTGGCAGTGACAGCCGCACATAGAATGGATACCAAAGAATCGCCTGTCCCGTCGGGACAGCCGGTGGAGCACCAGGCAATCCTTATGGGGACTGTAGTGACAGAGAAGTTGTATGGCGGTAATTCCCAGGTGATATCCGGGATAGAAAATGCCATCAGCCATCTAGAGCAAACCATATCCTGGCGGCTGGCGGATTCCGTCATCGCCGGCATCAATGCATCGGGAAGTGCGGTGCTGACAGAGGATATGTATCTCTGGATGACAGAGGCGCTGGCGCTGGCAGAAAATACCAATGGCGCCTTTGACCCCACATTGCGTCCGTTGATTGCCCTGTGGGGTATTGAGGAAGCGTCCCCTACCGTACCCAGTGACAAGTCAATCAAAGAATGTCTTTCCCTTGTGGGCTATGAGAAGCTTTCCTTTGAGGATAGAAAGCTAACGCTGCAGGAGGGGATGTGCCTGGATTTTGGCGCTATCGGCAAGGGAATTGCTCTGGAGGTGATAGCGGAGTAACTTGAGGAGAGCGGGGTATA
>CAMWOF010000373.1 GCA_947175805.1 uncultured Clostridiaceae bacterium | reverse complement strand
CGTTGAGTATCAGACCGAAAAGAGACACTACGCACACGTTGACTGCCCGGGCCATGCTGACTACGTTAAGAACATGATTACCGGTGCTGCACAGATGGACGGCGCTATTTTGGTTGTTGCTGCTACCGATGGTGTTATGGCACAGACAAAGGAGCACATCCTGCTTTCCCGTCAGGTAGGCGTACCTTATATCGTAGTATTCCTGAACAAGTGCGATATGGTAGATGACGAGGAGCTGTTAGAGTTAGTAGAGATGGAAGTAACAGAGCAGTTAGAGGAGTACGAGTTCACAGACTGCCCAATCATCAAGGGTTCTGCTCTTAAGGCGCTTGAAGATCCAAAGGGCGAGTGGGGCGACAAGATTATGGAGCTTATGTCAACTGTTGACGAATATATTCCAGACCCACAGCGTGCTACTGACCAGCCGTTCTTGATGCCTGTTGAGGACGTATTTACGATTACAGGTCGTGGTACTGTTGCTACCGGTAGAGTAGAGCGTGGTATGTTACACTTGAACGAGGAAGTTGAGATTATCGGTGTTAAGGAAGATGTTCAGAAGACCGTTGTTACCGGTATCGAGATGTTCCGTAAGCTGTTAGACGAGGCTCAGGCTGGTGATAACATCGGTGCATTACTTCGTGGTATCCAGAGAACAGATATCGTTCGTGGACAGGTTTTGGCTAAGCCGGGTACTGTAACCTGCCATAAGAAGTTTACCGCTCAGGTTTACGTTCTGACCAAGGACGAGGGTGGCCGTCATACACCGTTCTTCAACAACTACCGTCCACAGTTCTACTTCAGAACTACCGACGTTACTGGTGTATGTAACTTACCAGATGGTACAGAGATGTGTATGCCTGGCGATAACGTAGAGATGACAATCGAGTTGATTCATCCAATCGCTATGGAGCAGGGTCTTACATTCGCTATCCGTGAGGGTGGTAGAACTGTAGGTTCAGGTCGTGTGGCTACGATTATTGAGTAATAATTTTTAGAGCCAATAATTTAATATGAAATACCGCAACTTTCTGTATAGATGGGAAGTTGCGGTTATTTGTATAGAAAATGGAAGGGCGAACAAAGAAGAAATTGAAAAATGAAAAGATTGGGTGGCTCTAAAATGGCTCTAAAAAATTTTAATGTTTTGGAGATGCAAATGAAACAGGTGTAATGTACACAAGTTTCTGTAGTCTATAAAGGCAGAAATTTAGGGAGCTATCAAAAGGATGGTTCAATACTTATGGAAAATAAGTTTCGCAGTATATGTGAACTTTGCACCGCATTAAGTTTTACTGCGTTTGGCATAAGTATAATTTTCTATCCACAAAATACGAATTTGTATGCTTGTATGTGTTCTGCATTAATCGCTTTATTTACTTTATTAGCAAATAGGACAAGCGATAAAGATATGATAAAAAAGGGAATCTGTACAGGAAAGTATACTACGTGGGGTAAAGTGTATCGGGGCGTGTCTACAGTAAGATTATGGCTAGAAACTATTATATCTGGGATAGTTGTTTTTTTGGTTTTGGCCTATTTTTTAACACACTCTAACCAAGGAAATATTTTTGAGAAATTAGCATATTATGAAACAACAATATGTATTTGGAGTTTTCTTGTTTCAGAATGGTTATTATTTCTTATTTCCTTAATTTTACTTGGGATAGAAAAAATTGCTTCCGGACAAAATACTATGGATAGTCTTTTGCAGTAAACAGATCAAGTGAGTGTGAGTGAAAATGAAAATATTAAATTTAATTAAAAAAGATAATAGGGATAAGTGTACGATCTACCAAAACGCAAATAATAGTTTTGATTTTGATTATTCAGTTCAATCTGGTGCAGATGATAATGGTAAGGATGAACCTTTATTCAAGAACGCAAATAAGAACATAGACATGAGCGTTACGTATGAAATGAAAGAAGTTGACTATTATGCGTAGAGATGATTTTAATGATTTTTATGAAAATACTATTAAAAGGCACGCACAACTTTTTTTAGAAAATAATAAGGGGTATAATTTTCATGAATCTGCTGACAGAATATATGAAGAATATCTAAATCAAAAAACATTAATGCGACTGGTTTTAGAAAAGAATAATATTAATCAGTTATTGGATAGGCATAAAGTATGTGCGGCTATGACGGTTGCCATATTGAAATGTAGACCTATCACATGTGAAAGCATAAATGATGTAGATGGAAGTTTTAAGTTGTCGGATGCATGTACAGTAAATGAACAATTGGCTTTTTATTGTTCTTGGTCGCTGATGATTGGTTTTATACAGGCATCAAGTGCAAGTACAGAGAAAAAGAAATTTGTATTACCTCCTACAACTCATAATGATAACTTCGTAAATACTTTTACAAGGTCATTGTTTGTGGCGAATGTACAGAATAGTTTATCCCCAGAATTGCTTGCTAATATATATTTTACCCTCCTTTGCCATTTTTAATGCCACATACATTCTCGTGGTTGTTTCTTGAGGACCAGAATTCTTTTTCATCATGTCGGGTGGCAGGCCCCTCTTCTG
>CAMWOF010000372.1 GCA_947175805.1 uncultured Clostridiaceae bacterium | reverse complement strand
ATACAATCCATTTCACAACGGACATCTATACCAGTTAGCCGAGGCAAAAAAAACGTTTTCGCCTGACTACGTGGTGAGCATTATGAGCGGCAATTTTTTACAACGGGGGGAACCTGCGCTGTTTGACAAATATACCCGTGCGCAAATGGCACTGGCAAACGGCATAGATGCAGTCTATGAGCTTCCTGTTTACTATGCCTGCGCAAGTGCGGCGGAATTTGCAAAAGCGGCGGTTTTGTCCTGCCAGCAGCTCTCTGTCACACATCTTGCCTTCGGCGCAGAGTGTGCAGACCTCTCATTGCTGCAAAAGATTGCCGAGACAACCAAAGAGGAAGATGCTGAATTTTGCACTATTTTAAGACAAAGGCTTGCTACCGGAGAGAGCTACGCAAAGGCATATGGGGCGGCAGTATTTGCAAAAATGAACGGCATTTCCCCGGAGAAAGTAACACCACGCCCGCTCCGCGAATCTGGCCAGGTCTCGCCTCCGGATCTTATTGAAAAGATTATGGCAGAACCAAATAATATTCTGGCAGTCTGCTATCTGCGCGCCATTCAAAATTATGCGCCTGACATCACGCCTGTACTGATTCCCAGAACCCAGGCAGATTACCACGACAAAAAACTCTGCGGCAATATCGCCTCCGCCAGCGCCATCCGCCTGCACTTACACGAAAATGCACCTTACAGGGATACCCCTGAATTTCAAGCATTGGAGAAGGTGCTTCCGACTGCCACAACAAAGCTTTTTCCCGTCTGCGAAAACCTTCTGCAGTTTTTAGAAGCATCCGACTTTGATACTATGCTCCGATTCCAAATACAAAACCTGCTGTCAGAAAAGGATATAGATGTTTATGATTTTCCCAAAGAACTAAAAAACCGGTTATATCAGAAGGTTGACGGTTTCCCCGGTTTTTCAGAGTTGACAGCTCAATTAAAAACAAAGCAGTATACCCATACAAGAATCTGCCGCGCCCTGACACATCTGCTGCTTTCCATGAGACAGGACATTTTTAAGCACAGTAAAGCAACGGGCTATATTTCCTATGTACGCCTGCTGGGCTTTTCCAAAGCTGCAGCGCCACTGATTAAATATCAGAGAGCCGGCTGTTTTGTACCCTATATCCAGAAGGTCTCTGAGGGGTATAAAATACTAAATGCCCATGAAAACAGCTCTGCTGCATTACTGTTTTCGGCAGACCTTCACGCATCAGATATTTACCGCTTGGCATGGCATGAAAAATATCATGTCCTTCTGCCCTCCGACTATGAAAAGAATTCTATTGTTTATACATCCCTTTGACATAGTTTTTTCCGGTAATCATATAATTTAATAATTTCCAAAACCCGGAGCGCTGCAAATGGAATCCCGCAAACAAACAATTATGGCAGTCCTTCCCATGGTCTGTCTCGGCATTTTAATCATCTGTTCCAACACTGCTATCGAGGGTGCCAAAAGAGGGCTTGCCCTTTGGGCAAATGTCATTGTACCCACACTGCTTCCATTTATTATTCTGACAAATATTATCATACATGGCAAAACACTATCCTTGGCGGCAAACCATCCGGTCATAAAAAAATATCAGCCCTGTATTATTCTCAGCATTTTTGTAGGATTTTTGTGCGGCTATCCCATGGGCGGAAAATTTGTTAACGACCTGTACACAGGCGGCTTTATTGATAGCAGGCTTGCTAACATTCTTCTGGTTTTGTGTAATAATGCCAGCCCGATGTTTATTTTAGGCTATGTCATCCGCTACGGATTAGAAAGCCTTGTCTCACCGTTCTTTGTATTTGCCCTGCTCTATATTCCCAATATCATTATATTTTTATTGCGGTATATACGATATAAAAAGCAGGCGCTCCATGCTGCCACATTTCAACTTATGTTGAAGCCCGCCACAATGGCAGAGCTGATTACACAGAGCATACAAAGTATTTTACTTATCGGCGCCTATATTATGATTTTTTCGATTATTACAGAGCTGCTTATGGGATATGCCACAAATCTTTTACTGCTTCCTATTTCCTCTTTAGAAATCACTGTAGGAATTGCCCTGCTTAAAAACGCTGCCCTTATGGACACAAAAAAAACAGCGCTGATTCTTGCCTTGACCGCTTTCGGAGGATTTTCATCTATCGCCCAAACCAAAAGCGTAGCCAATAATTCTGCGCTGTCCTTTCTATCCTATACCATATGGAAGCTGCTATTGTCTGTTATCACTGGCAGCCTCGCCTTTTTCATAATATCATAACGCCCCTGGGCTGCTCTATTCGCAGCAAATCTACCATAACGGATCCTGTGCTGCTCCGTCAACCACCGTCCCCATGGATCTTGGCTTCGGGATATCCTCCTCCATCACGCCCACTGTATTCAACGCAGACACCTGCGCTGCCATTGCGTGCTCTGCCAATGCCTGCTGCACCACAGAGGCTGCATCAGCAACGGGATTTGATACGTGAGGCACCCTCTGCATAGACATCGCCTGCGTCATAGGCTGTCCCATCGGCTGGGTATTGGACGCCATGCCTCCTGCCTGTCCCATTGGCTGGGCTGC
>CAMWOF010000371.1 GCA_947175805.1 uncultured Clostridiaceae bacterium | reverse complement strand
AAAATGGGATTCAAATTCCATATAATCAGTTGGATGTGCATATTGAAAACTAGTAATGAATATATAGGCAATTGCGAACTCGTATTTATACATTGATGTATTGTGCAATTGTCTAGTAATCAATATAGAGAAAGGATGGGTGAAATGAAGCTCAAGGATACAGGGTTAAGCAGGGAAGAATTGAAGAAAAATGTAGAGGATTATATGATATATCTGGGCGAGAGATATGATATGATTGCGGATACGGCAAGCGGTACATCTGTCTATGATGAAAACGGGGAGGCTTATCTGGATTTTTATGCAGGCATTGCTGTGAGCAGTGCGGGCAACTGTAATCCAAGAGTGGTGGAGGCAATCTGTAAGCAGGCGCATGAGTTGATTCATGCTTCCAATTATCCCTATTCGGTTCCCCAGGCGATGCTGGCAAAGCTGATTTGTGAGAATATTGGTATGGATAAAATATTTTTCCAAAATTCAGGAACCGAGGCGAATGAAGCCATGATAAAGCTGGCAAGAAAATATGGCACAGACCATTACGGACCAGAGCGTTATCATATCGTAACTGCAAAGGGGAGTTTTCACGGCAGAACCTACGGCGCCTTAAGCGCCACCGGACAGCCGGATAATGGATGTCAGAAAGGCTACCAACCGGTGCTGCCTGGCTTTACTTATGCAGATTTTAATGATTTGGAGTCCTTCAAGGCTGCCTGCACCAAGGATACAATTGCCATTATGCTGGAGCCTGTCATGGGAGAAGGCGGCGTTTTTCCTGCGACAAAGGAGTTTATGCAGGGGATTCGCAGGTTTTGCGATGAAAATGATATGCTGCTTTTGTTGGATGAGGTGCAAACCGGATGGGGAAGAACCGGTGCGCTGATGGCATATATGGACTATGGCGTGAAGCCGGATATCGTGACGATGGCAAAGGCGATGGGCGGCGGTATGCCAATTGGCGCTATTAGCTGCCGGGCAGAGCTTGCAGGTACGCTGGCAGGTGCCCATGGCTCCACCTATGGCGGAAATCCGGTGTGCTGCGCTGCCGCATACGCACAGATTTCAGAAATTTTGGAAAAGAAGCTGGCAGAAAATGCCAGGGAGACGGGAGCATATTTTATGCAGAAGCTGGCAGAGCTTCCCCATGTAAAGGAAGTTCGTGGCAAGGGCCTCATGATTGGCGTAGAGTTTGAGCCGGAGGTAAAATGCGGGGATGTGAAGCATGCCTGCTTTGCGCACAGATTTTTAGTGACGGCAACCGGGCATAATACAATTCGCATTGTGCCCCCTCTCACAGTGACAAAAGAGCTGTGTGATGAAGCAATAGCACGGTTTTCTGCTTCCATCTGTGATGTGTCGGCATAGAATATAATGACGTATTTTATAAATAATGAAAAAGGGTGTTGAGAATGAATTGCTGTGAAAATATTTTGGAGCTTATCGGCAATACGCCGCTGGTAAGCCTGAAAAAGACGACTGGTTTGAATATATATGCCAAGGCAGAATTTTTAAATCCCGGTGGAAGCATTAAGGACAGAATTGCTTACAATATGTTAGAGGATGCGGAGGCAAGGGGCGTATTAAAGCCGGGAATGACGATTATAGAGCCCACCTCCGGAAATACGGGAATCGGGCTTGCGCTCTGCGGCGTGCAAAAGGGCTATAAGGTTATTATCGTCATGCCAGAGAATATGAGTGATGAGAGAAAGAAGATTATCAAGGCATTAGGTGCAGAGTTGGTTTTAACTGACCCGAAGCTGTCTATCGGCGGCTCCGTAGATAAGGCAAATGAGATTGCTGCCGGTTCTGACAGTTATTTTGTCCCGCAGCAGTTTTCTAATCCGGCGAACCCGGATACGCATTATCGTGGGACAGCCAGGGAACTATATGAACAGATGGATGGGAAGATAGACGTATTTGTATCCGGCATCGGAAGCGGCGGCACCCTGCAGGGGATTGCAAAGTATTTACTTGAGAAGAACCCTAATCTCAAGGTTGTTGCCGTAGAGCCGAAAAATGTATCTGCGATTCTGGGGCATGAGCCGGGGCTGCACCAAATTCAGGGTATCGGCGACGGTTTTATCCCGGATGTACTGGACGTGAATATCATCACGGATTTAGTGGAGGTTACCGATGACGATGCCATACAAACAGCCAGGATGCTGGCACGTGAGCAGGGACTGCTCTGCGGTACATCTTCCGGGGCTAATATATGGGCAGCTATGGAGATGGCAAAAAAATACGGCAGGGACGCAAATATTGCAACGGTACTGCCGGACAGGGTAGAAAGATACTTCAGTACAGCGTTGATATGATAAAATAATTCCGAACGGCAGTCAGCTATCGTGGCTGTTTACAGACAAAGATAGCTGACTATCGGTCGGATAAACAAACATGAGCATGAAGCATGATAATGCGAAAATGCGAATGTTTGTTGGCGATTGCGGGAGTGCAAAGCACGAAGCAATCGGAATTATTATAATATAAATAATTGCAATTGCGCGATTGCGGGAGTGCGAAGCACGAAGCAATCGGAATTATTATAATATAAATAATTGCAATTGCGCGATTGC
>CAMWOF010000370.1 GCA_947175805.1 uncultured Clostridiaceae bacterium | reverse complement strand
TTTGTTATTTTGCACAATGAAACAGTATGTGTATTGGAGTTTCGCAAATGCCTATAGGATTAAATAAAGAGAGAGGAAGTGTTATATGAGTAAATTATATTTGGAATGTACATCGGGAATCAGTGGCGATATGTTTGTGGCCGCCCTGCTGGATCTTGGCGCAGATGCGGAGGTTTTGCAGAAGGTATTGAAGACGGTTCCGGTACAGGGCTTTGAAGTGAAGATAAGCCGTGTAAAAAAGATGGGTCTGGATGTCTGTGATTTTGATGTGATAGTAGATGCTGCACACGAAAACCATGACCATGACATGGAGTATTTGTACGGAAATCTGGACGGGAGCCTTCAAGAGAGGCACGAACACCATCACGTAGAAGAAGATGCCCACAGACATGAGCATCATCACGAGCACCATCATGAGCAAGAGGAAGACGGTCACAGACATGAGCATCATCACGAACATCATCATGAGCACAGAGGTATGCATGCGGTGATGGAGATTATAGAAAACACGGAGATGACCGAGGGCGCAAAGCATCTGGCGAGGAGGATATTTACAATATTGGGAGAGGCGGAGGCAAAGGCTCACGGCACTTCTTTAGATACTGTGCATTTTCATGAGGTGGGCGCAGTAGATTCTATTGTAGATATTATTTCTGCAGCCGTGTGCATGGATAATCTTGGTATCCGGGAGGTGATTGTTCCGGTACTCTATGAGGGCAGCGGCAGGATTCGCTGTCAGCACGGCATATTACCTGTGCCTGTGCCGGCAGTGGCAAATATTGTGGCGCAGCATGGCTTAAAGCTTCATATTACCGGGCAGCCAGGAGAGCTTGTGACACCTACCGGGGCAGCTATTGTAGCGGCAGTCCGTACAGAGGAGCAGCTGCCTGAGACCTTTCAAATTATAAAGACGGGGCTTGGTGCAGGCAAAAGAAATTATGAGCATCCGAGTATCGTGCGGGCAATGCTGATTGTGGAAGAAAATCAAGGCGGCGATTGCATTTATAAACTGGAAACTAATATTGATGATTGTACAGGGGAGAATCTTGGCTATGTGATGGAGCGGTTGCTTCAGGCGGGTGCTAAGGATGTGCACTATGTACCGGTGTTTATGAAGAAAAACCGCCCGGCGTACCAGTTGAATGTCATTTGCGACGGGGCGGATGTAGAACGCATGGAGCAGATTATTTTCTTTGAGACAACTACCATCGGGATTCGCAGATTCAAAGTAGAACGCAGTGTGTTGGAAAGAACCGTAGACATGGTGGATACACCCTATGGAACGGCAAAGGTAAAACATTGTCAGGTGCCGGAGGCGGATGGTACATTAAGGCCGCGGAATTATCCTGAGTATGAGGACGTGGCGGCGCTGGCGAAAAGAACAGGGATGTCGTTCCGTGACAGCTTCCAGGCCATTTTGAATTTAGGTTGTGAAAACCATAAGTAAAAGAGAGGGGATGTGTTTTAGAGATGCATATGGCAGATGCGCTGGTTGCACCGGCAGTGGCAGGCACAATGTATGTTGCCTCTGCGGTGACAGCCGGTTATTCAGTAAAACAGGTGGGGTTTTCGGAGAATTCTCAAAAAGTCCCCTTGATGGGGGTTATGGGAGCCTTTGTGTTTGCTGCCCAAATGATTAATTTTACGATTCCCGGCACGGGTGCTTCCGGCCATTTGACGGGTGGAATGCTGCTCTCTGCACTCTTAGGTCCCTGTGCCGGATTCATTACGATGGTGGGAGTGTTGTTGATTCAATGCCTGTTGTTTGCGGACGGCGGGTTGATGGCGCTGGGCTGTAACATCTGGAATATGGCATTTTACGGCTGTTTTTTTGGCGCAGGCGTGATATGGAGGTTTTTGATGAGAGGCGGCGTGAGCAAAAAAAGAATTACTGCTGCTTCTATTTTGGGGGCTGTTTTGACACTACAGCTGGGGGCATTTTCTGTGGTGCTGGAGACGAGCCTTTCCGGCGTTACAAAGCTGCCGTTTCTTGTATTTGCGGGGGCGATGCAGCCGATTCATCTGGCAATCGGTCTGGTGGAGGGTGTGGTTACCGCCATGGTGCTCTGCTTTGTGTATGAGGCAAGACCGGAGCTTTTATGGACTGGAAAAAATATAGCCCAGGCTGGGAATGAATTTGCAGGAGAGAAGCTGGCAGATGGCAAAAGCGGCACTGGCAAAAAACAGGGCAGGCTTTCCTATAAAAAAACACTGGGGGTACTCGGCATTTTTGCAGTGGTGATTGCCGGTGTGCTTTCTCTGCTGGCCTCTGCATTTCCCGATGGACTGGAATGGTCTGTGGCGAGGGTAACCGGAGCATCGGAGCTGTCCGCAGAAGGCGGTATATACAGGCTTGCGGCGAATATTCAAAAGATGACTGCATTGCTGCCGGACTATGCATTTCAAAATTCGGACTCGGCGGCGGGCACTTCCTTTTCCGGCATTGTCGGAGGTGTGGTCGTACTGACCGTGCTGCTTGGAATTTGCAGGCTGTGTAAAATGTTGGGGGCAAAATCCGGGAAACCGTAAAATGTATGCTTAATATTCGATATTAAAGATAAGTAATGAAT
>CAMWOF010000369.1 GCA_947175805.1 uncultured Clostridiaceae bacterium | reverse complement strand
TTACACTACCCAAGCACTTACAGCTTAGTTTACTGGAAAAAATGTTATTTGTCTATCATCATTATTTGTACTATAATCATATCATGATATTAAGGTCAAAAGGTATTTTGACTCCAACTGATACTACGGATTGTTATCTACTTTTGACCCTGGCATCGTATCACAGATATAAAACGGAGGACATTTATATTGACAGACTATATTACCACCTATAGCGGCTCCCACTTTTTCCCCACCGAGCCGTCTCCTGAGGATATTCATATCACGGATATCGCCCACGCACTTTCCCTGCTCTGCCGGGGAAACGGACACGTAAAGACATTTTTTTCCGTAGGACAGCACTGTATCCACTGCGCTCTAGAGGCAAAGGCGAGAGGGTATTCCGAACGGGTCATATTCGCCTGCCTGCTCCACGACGCCAGCGAAGCATATATGTCCGATGTGCCGAGCCCCTTTAAAAAGCATTTGAAGGAGTACCAAAACTGGGAGGATAACCTCCTGTCCATTATCTATGAAAAATATCTCGGCTCCGCTTTGACCAAGCAGGAGCAGGCGCAAGTAAAATCCGTCGATGAAGATATGCTTTACTATGACCTGCTCACATTATTACAGGAGCCCCAAAACCATGAGGCTCCTGTAATGTATTCTGAATTTTCTTATGAGGTACTGCCGTTTGAGACAGTGGAACAAAGATACTTAGCGCTGTTTGACTCTCTGAAGCCTTCCGCACGCAGGTAACTGCCTGCGCAGGGCCATTGATTTTGCTAACCCCAAAAATTGTACTTGTTCTGGTAAGCATTTAACAAACTGCCGTTTCCTCCGTATACGTTGGAGGCGCTCCCCACATTCGTCTGCGCATTGTCCGCAATTCTGCCGGCTACAAATGCCAGGTGTGCCGCCATTCCATCGTCACCGCACAGCGCCTTTTCCAGTGCTGCCGGTTCTGCCGCCTTCAGCTTTTCCTTATCCAATACCAAGGAGCCGTCCTTATTCTGCGTGATACCGATATTGCCTAATGCCTCCTTGTTGTCCTTGCATATATCCACAAGGCTCTGGCGGTAAAATGCATTTAATCCTTCTGAAGTCTTGTCAAGAGAGGCCAAGGTGTCGTTGTAGCTGTCCACCAGGCTATAGAGCTCCTCGTACACCTCGCTGTAATCCCCAGATGCCTTTGCCTTCTCCATAAGGCTGTCCGCATCCTTTTTCGTAAATTTCTGCGCCTGTGTGCTCAAAAGGTCTGATGCCTTCTCCAGCTTCTCGTATTTTCCCTTATTCAGCGCATTAATTGCGGAATCTGATTTGGATTGCAGCGCATCCAAAAGACCATTTCCGCTGCCTCCCTTGTCCATATAATCAAAGAGCGTGCTCGGCCCTGTTGGCAGCCCTGCCTTACTCATCTGTGCATTTAACATGTTTGTCGTTACTCTCATTTTGATAAGCCTCCTTTTTATTGTTTACTATCCTGAAATATCACGCTGCTCGGCACTCTGGTACACGGCAAACTCCCGCTTCACCTTCTGATACCTGGATTTTGGAACCGACAGCTCCTGTCCTGTGGACAGCTTAAGCACATAGCTGCTGATTTTCTCCACATACCGCATATTCACGAGGTAGCTTTGGTGTACCCTTAAAAAACCGTAATCCCTTAACTGCTCCTCAATTTCATTCAGCTTTTTATACAAACCATAGCTGGCGTCCATGGTATGGAATACATTTTTATGACGGTCCGTCTCTACATAAATGATTTTTTGCAGCTCCAGCTCGATTTCGCCCTCCACAAAGGCAAAAGCAAGCCGTTTCTGCTTCTGTCCCTGCTTTCCCAATATTTCATCCAGGCACTCATCAATGGTATGCTCTAAATCCTTCTTAAGCAGAAATCTGGTGGCCTTGACCTTATACCCCTCCAGCACATAATTCAAGGAGGCTGTCACCAGCACAATATCAATCTCAGGGCACAAATCCTTTATCTGCTTTGCCATCGCAAGCCCTTCATCCTGCTTTCGGTCAATATCAAGAAATATAATGTGACATTGTCTTAACTGGTCTATATCATTGCATAAATCCTCAACAGAAATATAATCTGCTATGTCGAGCTTCTGCTCCATCCTCCTGCTGTACTTTTCTATCATGCCCTCTATGCATTGCCTGTCCTCAAAACTGCCATCACATACAGCAATCCTCATCTTCATTCTGTGTTTCCCTCACTTCAAAACTTGCTATACTTTATTTATCGGATATTTCCTCCGATAATCAAAGTCCGAAATCATGAAATGACCATATTTAGCATAAAACGACTATGCTACTTCCCGTATCCGATTTTCAGCGTCATGCCCTCCGTAAATACGCCCGCGCTCCTGGTAATCGGGAGTTTCTGCTTTGCAGAAAAGCCGATGGTTTCCCCGTCACGCAGGGTCACATCATTTGATACAACATAGCCCGCCATGTTGATGATAAAATCCCGAATCTCTGAAGGCTTGTCCTGCACATCCAAAACCTCAATCTCATCCTTTCCGAACTGATACATGCCTACGGTATAGCCGCTGACGCCCTTATCTGTCCGTGCCAGCCCAAACCAAATAA
>CAMWOF010000368.1 GCA_947175805.1 uncultured Clostridiaceae bacterium | reverse complement strand
GTTTATTATACCATATTTCGCAAGGCTGTCAAGCAAAATCACCACAAAAGCAGGCACCTGAAGGCAGCACATGAAAAGGGGACTGCTCATTCATTACTGAACTACAGCAGTCCCCTGTCCCCTATTTTTAACGCCCGTAAAGCGTTATCCAAACTTCTAATTTTCCCTTTTTGAAACAAAAAGAACTTAAATAGGAGCCCTTATTATTTAAAACCTTTACCTCGTTTTTTGCTTTATTATAGCTCACCACTTTCGGAAATGGATTCTTCTTTGCCAGCTTTGGCTTTTTATCGGAATCCGTTCTTTGTTTGCCATAGCCTGCAAACTGAAACCCGGATGGGATATAATTTTTAAGCTTTATTGTCTGGTTTTTCTTAACACGCAGCCGAATTTCCAAATAATTCTTCTCCGTTTTTTGTTTTAAATTTGACGGCAATGCCAGGCTTTTCGTTGTATAAGCATCTATACTTATGTATTCCAGCTTCTTACAACTCTTTAAATTCAGCTTGCTGAGCTTTGTGCCCTTACAGTTAAGGTAGGTTAAATGCTTACAATTTGAAACATCCAGATTCTTTAATTTTGTACAGTCATCAACAGCAAAGCTCTCCAACTTTGTACAATCCGAAACATCCAATTCCTTCAATTTTGTAGATCCCGAAACATAAAGGTTCTTCAATTTAGTACAGCCTGAAACATCCAATTTCTTCAATTCTGTACAGTCAAGTGCATCAAGCCAGTCCAATTTGGCACACCCCGAAACATCCAATTCCTTCAATTTTGTACAGTAATCAACAAAAAGGCGCTCCAGTTTTTTATATTTTGAAAGCTTTAGCTTTGTCAGGCATTTAGAATTTATATGCAAAGATTCCAATGTTGTACTGTCCGGCAAAGTCAGATTGTTCAATTCAGGAGCATACAAATATATATAAGCCAACTCTTTGTTTTTGGCTAAATTTAGCTTTGTAAACTTTACCCCTCTAAAAAAGATATCTTTCAGTTTTGTACAGGCAGAGACATCCAGGGACTTTAAGGTGCCGCCATCAATCCTAAGCTTCTCCAGCTTTGGGTTTTTCACTTTCCACGAGGTACCGTTGACACACAGATTAATCCATAAGCTCTTTAAGTTCGCCAGGGAATTCAATATGGTTTCATTTTCTACTGTATGCTGATATATATTTTTTCTTGCATCATGTCCACTGTTAATCAAAATTTCCAATACCTCTAAATCCGGAAACAATTCTAAGCCCTTCAGACTTTCCAGGTGGGTACGATAATCCAATTCCAGACACAGCGTTTTTACACTGGTGTCTAAGTCATAGCCTTTCTCATCATACTCACTAAGATTATCCATATTTCCCCCGGCAGCACATATAATTGCCTTCCAAAGCGCTTCATCCGGGATATCTTCCTTCGTGACATGCACAGTTCCTGCCGCTGATACCCGCATCGGCGCTATGCATATTCCTAAAACCATAACTGCTGCCAGTAAAAAAGTTAATAATCTACATTTTTTCTCCATACTTTACCCTCCCATATTTTGTTTCTACTCTACTGTCCTTGCCCCAAACCATAAGGCATGAGCGTTATAATAATCAGGGTCTGCAATTAAAGCGTTGCTGGCATAGTGCAGCATTTTAAATTCTGCTGATGCATAGACATTCGGATGGTAAAACTCCTTCGCACTCGGACCTGTCGCCTCATGCCAGACCTTTAAAATATCCCTCGCCGTCTGCTTCGCCACCTTGAACCTTTGCGGAATATAATCCGGGGCATCTCTTGGGTCACCCGGTTTTCCATTTGAATACTGAGATGGAATCTGATAAACCGTGCCATCCTTATTGATACCCCACGACTTATGGGCATAGGCGTCTGTGGCAAGATGCACCGCCATACCCACCAGCACTCTCGCCTGGTTCTCCTTTGTATTTGTGCCGCTTTCTGTCAAAATAGAGGACCAGTTTCCATCTAAGAAGTCCAGACCGTAATAAATCTGCCAAAAGCCCGAATTCGTAAAATGGTCCGAATAGCCCTCTTTCTTTGCCGTTTTCTCACAGTATTTCAACGCCACACTCCAGCCTTCATCATAGCATTTCCTTGCTATCTTTCGCATGAAAATATAATTTGCAATATAGTTTCTTCCGCCGTGGAAAGAATGATTGTTTTTATATAATTCGTATTCTGGGTGGTATACAAGCAGCTTATCCGGCAGCGTCGCACCTATTTTTATGATATTTAAAACCTTTTGGGACACTGACGGGTCATTGTCCAGCATGCTTTCATGCGAGCCTTGTCCCCAGCACGCCTCCACCACTGCATCGTCATAGCTTTTGACATCACTCGGATTTTCCATGATGTCCGGCATAGAGGTATCATCTGTATAGTTTGCTGCAAATTCATCGTATACGGACAATGCATAATCTAAGTCCACAATTCCACTGCTGCCATTGCCTGAAATACGGTTTGCACTGACATTGAGCAGTGCCCTGATAAACGCATTGGTTTTGGATGTATCCTTTGCCCAGAGAACAGATGCAGCCCCCGTCACATGCGGTGCGGACATGCTTGTTCCCTCTGTACAGACTA
>CAMWOF010000367.1 GCA_947175805.1 uncultured Clostridiaceae bacterium | reverse complement strand
GTTATAAATATTAGGAATAAAATAGCGATTCCCTTCTCTTTGATACTCTTCTCTTTCAGCTTCAAAGAAAATTTTTAAGTAATCCTTTTTGCCCATATCAATATCCAAGCCCAAATTATCCATGTCAAAAATATGTTCCTGAATCCATTTTTTATTTTTTTCCAAAACCTCCATATCTACTGGTCCAATTTCCGCTTCCAGCTTTTCATAAATGGATAATGCCTTTGTCTTTTTACACTTTTTTTCAGGATGTTCTAAAACATCATAATATCCATCTATAATTTCTGGTGTCAATTTTCCATTTAAAACACTCTCTTTCTTTATCCAAAATGAAAGATAATTATTAGAATGAATGATTTTATCTGGATCCTGAGGTTTATTCATGGATATTAAATTGCTATAGTAATCATAGTAGCAAAACTCATTAAAGTTTACTGCACTTTTATTGATTTTCCCTGTTTTCTTATCCAATTTGAACTCTGTTGCCGATATGACTTCCCCGTTTTTCCCAACAAGGATATAACTCCCTGGCTTCGGAATATAATAATCCAGAATACGTTGTTCCCTTTCTTCCTCCGTATATCTTCCAAATACTTCCAGACATTCACCCAGCATCTTCTCACCTCCTTACAGCCATCGGTAATTACACATCCCATATCCCCGGCCATTCATCTCTCCCAGCCCTGCACCAATAGCCAATTGTGCCAGATTCTGTGCCCATTCATTTTCCGCCACATGAAGACGAAGCTTATCTCCCAACAAATGAATATTTTTATACTCTAAAGACACTGGACTTTTATTTAAAAATTCTACTCCGGTAAACAGTTCGAAGTCTTCCAGCAGCTTCTCGCCATAGAACTGCTGCCATTTTTTCAAAAGATTAACTTTTAATCTCTCTTCATATTGTTCTATTGACAATGTATCCTTCCAATATCCTTTTTCACATTTCATAATAACAGGTGTTAATGTAAATAATAACTCTATGTGCTTTTGTGGAATAACTTTTATTTCTGCTGTCAGTGCCTTCACCGTTTCTGTATGACCATTCACCACCTGTTCTGCAAAATATTTTGCAAGCTCTGAATCAACGGTACGGATTGTCAGCGTATAAATTTTATCCCTCTTATAGTACCTGTCCGCCTCCACCGGATAAAGCGCATCAAAGCAGTACATTTTAAACTTGTTTTCATTATGTAGTTTTGCAAAACGCTCATCCTTTACCAATTCCTGATCTAAAAATGCCGCTATCTCTGCCTGTACTTTGGTTGCCGGAATCTCTTTCAAAACATACATCCGAATCCTAATCTGCATTACTTTTACCTTTTTTTCTTTCATACATTAATCGTTGAATAAGACTATATTCAACATCTCCTCCTTTCCTGTATATTTTACTCAATATCATTTTTCTCTAAATGTACATTTCTCACTCCCCATACATCCTCACCTGTGCTTCCAAATGTCCTTTCATTTCCTCCACCACAACATCGGGTCCTATAATTTTAGCTCCCTCCCCCAGTGCAAATATCCAGCCAAAAAACTGTTCACTGACTACGATATTCTCACTAACCACAAAACTCTCTCCATCTACCCTTCTCATCGCAACATCTTTGCCAAACCGGTCTATGACCACCCCTGCAAGCTCATTCTTGAACTGCATCTTTACTTTTTCCTCTTTTCCATGAAACATGCCAAAATACTTTTTGGTATATATCGCCATATCATACTCACAGAAGCACTGTCTTCCCTCCCGCTTTCTTTCCATCAACTCTATACGTTTCATTTTATCCACACGATAATGCTTCATTTTTTCTTCGGCACTATCATATGCGATTAAATAATAATTTTCCGCATCCCATAAAAGTCCCCATGGACTGACAACATAATTTTTTCCTCCGTTCCTCAACACAAACTTCTTTTCCTCATTCCACTTATAATATTTAAATTGAATCATTACGTTGGAGGCAATTGCTTCATGAATAAAATCGACATTGTAATAAATGCTCTCATTCATATTTTTAATCCGTCCGGACACATAAACCTGCCGCTGTAGCTTTTTTGCATCATATTTGCTCAAAAAACCAGAAAGCTTTTTAATTAACTTCTTTGATTTCGACGCAGTTATAAATTTGGAAGACTGTACCGCATCAACTAAAAGCTTTAGCTCTGCCAGTTCGAACTTCCGTCCACCAACATGATATAAATATGTTCCACGTTTCCTCTGCCCAACAATATCTATTCCATATAACTGCAAGGCCTCCATATCTGAAGAAATACTTTTTCTTTCTGCAGATATGTCGTATTTACCCAGCTCTTCTATAATCTGTTCCATGGTTAAACCATGCTCATCATCTGTATTCTCCATAAGAATCTGCATCAATCGCAGAAGCTTTAGCTTTTGATTTTTCTCTTTTGCCATACCTTAACTCCATTCAATATACATATATGTCATTGTGAAACTCCCTTTCTCCATCAATTACAAAATTTCCCTTTTATATAATTATAATTCGTAATTAGTCCCATAAAAAGGATTTACAAAATTTATGTTTCTTTCTAAATCTCGCATGTTTCTTAGCGTTGCAAACATACAGAACCTATGTTCCAAAATATACATTC
>CAMWOF010000366.1 GCA_947175805.1 uncultured Clostridiaceae bacterium | reverse complement strand
GTCATTGCACCAACGCCTAAGAAAATCAAGGATGGCAAAATAGCCCACTCATCCAACTGATAGAAATAGTGCAGTAGTCCGCCGTCCTGAATGATATCGGGAAATATATTCGCCAGTAACATACCAAAAGAAATCGGGACTAACAGCAAAGGCTCAAAGCCTTTTCTTATTGCCAAATAAAGAAATACACAGGCAGCCAGAATCATAATATAATTACCCGGTTCCAGGTTACTAAATGCTGTCTGGTCTGCTAAATTCTTTATTGCATTTACAATGTAATCCATTTAGTCATTACCTCCTGTTAATCTGTGGTGCGGCTTAGTCCAATGTAGCTAAAACATCTCCTGACTCAACCATATCGCCAACCGCTACATTGATACTTGCTATCGTACCATCAGAAGGGGCAACAACCTCATTCTCCATCTTCATAGCCTCTAATATCAATACAACATCGCCCTTCTTCACAGCCTGTCCCGCATTTGCCTTGATGCCTAAAATCTTGCCCGGCATCGGAGCGCTAACCGCAACGCCGCCCTGAGCCGCCGGTGCCGCCTTCGGAGCCGGTGCTGCCGGAGCTGGTGCCGCCGGAGCTGGCGCTGCTGAAACTGGTGCTGCAGCAGCGGCTGCACCCTGCGATAACTCCTCAACTGCTACGTCATAAGCTGTTCCATTTACTGTAATTCTATAATTTTTCATGATGATATCCTCCTAAATAATATATGTTACCTTCTTGCTCTGCTAATCGAGCGCACAATTAAGGTGTCCTTGCTGACGGCATTGCCACCGGCTGCCTCCGCTGCATAAACTGCTGCTGTAATCACGGCCACCAGTTGGCTGTCATCCATTGGGTTTTCCACAGGCATTGGTCCACCTGCTGCCGCCGGCGCCAACGTCTCTTGCTTTATTTCCTGCTTTGCTTCCGCCTGTGCCTTGGCAATCTTCTTCTTCTCCGACTTCTCTAATGCCTTCGGAATATACTTGAAGAAGCCGATGATAATGGAAATAAAAATCAATACCAGGAATACAGTTCCCATACCCATCAGTGTATTAGATCCTGCCTGCTTTAAATAATATGACATCGGATATACTGCCTGTACCGTAATCTCTGTCGGAGCATAAGGCAACACGGCATCCGGTTCATTATATACATCTCTGTACTCATATTTGGTGTTGGCTTCATATACAAATGAAACCTCAACATTTGTCTTTTCAAACTTACATACCAGAACAATCTCTATATCGTCCTTGTTCTGTGTAAATCTGGTCTCCTCCAGGGAGACATACGCACCTGCCTCTTCAATGGCTGTCACCATGCCGGATACCGCATCTGAGTCAAGCTGTGCACCCTCAGCAATCACATAGCTTGTGCCTGAATCGGTAAGATTCAGCATCCATTGCAGATATCCCTTGGCATCGTCAATTAATGTCTGTTGGTCGTAATCATACTTAAGTGCAGATTCCTGACCGCAACCAGTCAAAGAAAAAACAGCCGCTATCATCATAAAAATTAATATATGAAATTTTTTCATTTAGCTGCCCCTCTCTTATATTGCGCCATGCTTCTTATATGGTCTTTCCTCTGTCTTTGTATAGAGCATCTCGAACACCGCAATCAAACGCTTTCTCGTAGCATCCGGCTCAATAATATCATCCACATAACCCCTGGCGGCTGCGGACTTCACATCTGCCTGCAGGGAGGCATACATCTGCTTCTTTTCCTGAAGCAATGCCTTTTTATCCTCTGCCTTCTCGAGCTCCTCAGCGTAAATAATCTTTACTGCCATCTCTGCATCCATCATACCAAGCTTTGCCGAAGGCCATGCGTATTCCATGTCTGCCCCCAAAGACTTTGAATTCATCGCCGTATACGCAGAACCATATGCTTCGCCAATTAAGAGATTTACCTTTGGCACAGTTGCATTTGCAAAAGCATATGTGAGCCTTGCCACAGCCTTTGCCATCTTCTTCTCGGAGCAAAGGGTAGCCTGATACCCAGTCACACTGGTCAGCGTTAAGAGCGGAATGTGAAATGCATCACAGAAAGTCACGAACTCTGCCGCACTGCCGGCGCCCCGTACAGTCAGCTTATCACCGCCATCTGCCACCTGATTTGCCACGCAGCCGATGGTTGCACCGTTCAACTTGATGAAGCCCATTACCATGTCCTTCGCATAGTCGCGTTTCACCTCAAAAAATACGTTGTTATCTGCTATATTCTGCAAAACCGCCCTGGCATCCTTATTGAGGCTGTCCAGATTCGGAATCACACGGTTAATATCATCAGAACAGTCACTAAAGCATGTCTCATCCTCATTGCACGCCGGAAGCATAGGCACCAGCGCACGAATCTGCCCTAACACATCCAATTCCGTATCTGCTACCACATCTACAAGACCGGCCTCCTCGCTCTGGTACTTGGCAGATGCCGTATCCAGCTTCGCCTCGTAGTTTCCGTCCAGTGCGTTCGGACTGTTGACAAACAGCTTCGCATCCTCCTTCGCCATAAATACAAAATCGGATAATGCCGGAATCACCGCCGCACCGCCGCCACAAGTCCCAAATAAGGCTGTAATCTGAGGAATCACACCTGATGCCATCGTCTGCTTCAGGTAGATGTCTCCGAA
>CAMWOF010000365.1 GCA_947175805.1 uncultured Clostridiaceae bacterium | reverse complement strand
CTCGACTTCCGTCTCTGCTTCCTCACCCTCTGACTGCTTCCCGACCTCTTCGTCTTTTGCCTCCAGCTCCTCAGACTTTGCACCCTCCGTGCTTTCCTCTGATACCGCGAGCTCCTGTTGTTCCAGCGTTTCTGCTTTTATCCCCGGCTCTACCGTTTCTGTTACTTCCTTCTGATTCTTTTCTGATTCACCCATAATTCTCTCCCTGTGAACATGCACTAGCCTGTCCGCTTCAATGTTATTATCATTAACTCCGGTCTGTTATTGACCCGGAACCTTATTGTATGGTTACCCAATCCGGCATTTAAAAGCATTGTGCTTTTTCCGATTGTAAATTCTCCCCGGTCATATTTCGGAAATAGTCTGAGCCTAGGTGAAATCACGCCACCAAATAAAGGCAGTCTCACCATGCCGCCATGCACATGTCCCGATATGACTAAATCCGCGCCATATGCGGCATACGCCGGAAAATAATCAGGATTATGCGCCAGCAGAATCTGATATACAGACCTATCATCAAAAGGACAAAGCTGCTCTACATACTCTGCCGACATCTCATGCTTTTGAAACCGTTTGTAGTACATACGGTCAATGGATAAGCCGGTTATGGCAATTTTTTGGTTGTCCCGCACAATATAGCCCGTTTCATTGTCCAGCCAGATAACGTCGTTCTTATTATCCTTCTTAGACGTCTCCGCATAATACCGTTCCCACATATCTTCATAAGTATCAGGGTATATTTTCAACCGGTATTCATGATTTCCCATGGCAAGATATACGGGATATTCCTGGGCAAGGGAATGCACCAGGGATGCGGCAACTGTAAAGTCCGCCCCTGGCTTCCCCACCAAAATATCTCCGGCACAAATTGCAATATCCGGTGATTGTTCCCGTATGGCTGCTAGCAGCTGTTCATTTTTCCTGCCAAATTCCTGATTGTGCAAATCTGAAATCACCGCTATCCGATATCCGTCAAAGACAGGCGGCAGTTTATCAGCAGCTACCGTATAGCTGCGCACTACAAAATGCCGATTCTCATAGGCACTGATTATCATTACGGATACTAAGGCAGCCGCCAGTGCAATTAAAATGTATAATACTATCTCCATCAAAGTTCAACTCAACACTCCAAAAAAACGCACCTATACTTAAGGCGGCTTTCATCTGCTTTTATATCGCCATATAACGAAACAGCAACTTTAAAAAGCAGAATTGATAATCTACGGCAGCCACATCCTCTGCGGCAGTCACCGGCATGGACGCAAGCTCCCTGTTCCCAATACGATACACAACGCTTCCTATCTGATCCCCCGCCTTCACTGGCGCCTTATCCACGTCCTGCACAAAGCCCTTTTCAACCTGTGACATATCTTCTCCATTGGTAAACACATAGGAAAAACTGCCTTCACCGTTATATTTTACCATAGATGCCTTGCCTCCTGCAATGTTAATCTCTCCCACTTTGTCATAAGGCGTAGCATCCTCATACACCTGGCATTTTGCAAAGCCGTAATCCAACAGCCTGCCGGCATCTGCATTTCTCATTTCTTTGGTCTCTGCACCCATGACTACAGCAATCAAATCTACGCCGTCCCTGGTGGCGGTGGCAGCCATGGAATATTTTGCAATCGATGTATATCCGGTTTTGAGTCCTGTTGCTCCCGTATATTCATTTAAAAACTTATTTGTATTTGCCAGGGTAAATTCCTCGCTTCCCCTTCTTGTCACATGGGTAATGCTGTCCATCCAGATTGTGGAGTAATTAAATACCTCCGGGTGCTTTACGGTCAATTCCCTTGCCATAATTGCGATATCCCTGGCGGTGGTCAGATGCCCCTCCGCCTCCAGGCCGCAGGCATTTTCAAAATGTGTATTTGTCATGCCGAGTGCCTTTGCACGCTCATTCATCATATCCACAAATGCTTCCTCGGAGCCTGCAATATGCTCTCCCATAGCTACGGCGGTATCATTTCCACTGGCAATAATGATACATTTGATAATATCCTCCACCGTCTGCTGTTCCCCAGCCTCAAAAAAGCAACGGGAGCCCTCCATGGATGCAGCGTGCTCACTTAAGGTCACCGTGTCCTCCATTGTCATTTTTCCCGCGCTAATCTGTTCAAATGCCAAAAGCAGCGTCATTACCTTGGTGACACTGGCAGGCCTCAGCCTTTCGTCGGCATTTTTTTCAAAGAGCACTGTGCCAGTGGATGCCTCAATCAGTATGGCTGAGGGTGATTCCAATACCAATTCCTCCGCTCTGACACGGACAATTGCTGCGGGCAGAACAAGTGACAGCGCCATCACTGCCGACAGCAGGCAGGCAAGCACGCCTCTTGCCACATAGCGTCTGCCGCATTGCCCTGTTTTATGTATGCCCTGCCCCTTCCATATACAGCTTGCTTTCATATTCTGATACAATCCTTGTATTTATTTTTACTATTGTATGAATAATAAACAAAGGATATTACAGGCAAATCATCCTCACCTATAGTACAGATAAGGAAGCGCAAAAAAAGAGCGTCAAAGCCTCTCGACGCTCCTAATTATAATATTCTATAACTGCACCTCTACAAATATATTGTAAATAGCGTTAATTGCCTCATCAAAATCCGCATTGGACACGCCGATAATAATATTCAA
>CAMWOF010000364.1 GCA_947175805.1 uncultured Clostridiaceae bacterium | reverse complement strand
GTCTCATCCTGTCACTGTTTGTCAGGGAGATTGAATTTATTGATGACGAGAACTTTACCCAAAAGCCGAACAGAATCTTTTTGGACGGATATATTTGCAAAAAACCAATATACAGGATGACGCCGCTGGGCAGGGAGATTGCGGATATGCTGCTCGCCGTAAACCGCGCCTATGGAAAATCTGATTACATACCGTGTATTTGCTGGGGCAGAAACGCCCGGTTTGCGGGAAAGCTTGAAGTGGGAGAGCATGTGGCGGTATGGGGCAGGATCCAGAGCCGGGAATACCAGAAAAAGATGGGGCCAGATGAGACGGTTTCCAAGGTCGCTTATGAGGTGTCTGTGAGTAAGCTGGAGTGCCTGGAGTAGAGGGTGCGGGGACATATTGACACCTTAGTAAAAGTGTGATAGTATAAGTTCCATAAAACGCAGTAGAGGCGCATGGTTCATGAGTAGGGTATCTGATATCGCAGGGATAAGGGATGATACCGGAAAGGGAAGCGTGCCGAAGGGGATATCTCCTGTAGGATATTGCCCTGGTTATACAGTTAAGAGCTGTATGACTGTCATCGTATGATGGAGTGCTACTTTTAAGACGTGGAATACTTAAGGGTTGGCATTTTGCTAACCCTTATTTTTATCCCAACGGAGAAAATATGAATGGAGGATAAGAATTATGGCTATTTTTACAGGTTCAGGCGTTGCTCTGGTCACCCCTTTCAAAAAAGACGGAGCGGTAGATTTTGACAAGCTGAGAGAGCTGGTGGATTACCATTGTACCCATGGCACAGATGCGATTATCATTTGCGGTACGACAGGCGAGGCGTCAACATTGACTCATGAGGAGCATTTAGAGTGTATCCGCGTCTGTGTAGAGCAGACCGCCGGGCGGCTTCCGGTAGTTGCCGGCACGGGTTCAAACTGCACGGAGACAGCGATTTATCTTTCGCAGGAGGCGGAAAAGCATGGGGCGGACGCTCTGCTGGTTGTGACGCCATATTATAACAAAGCGACGCAAAAGGGTCTGATTGCCCACTACACAGCCATTGCAAATGCCGTGAAGCTCCCGATTATCATGTACAACGTACCGAGCAGAACCGGATGTAACATCCTGCCGCAGACGGCGGTGACGCTGGCAAAGAATGTAGAGAATATCGTTGCCATCAAGGAGGCAAGCGGCAATATTTCCCAGGTAGCGAAGCTGATGAGCCTGGCGGACGGCTGCATAGACCTTTATTCAGGAAATGATGACCAGGTAGTGCCTCTGCTGTCCTTAGGCGGGCTAGGGGTTATCTCTGTAACCGCGAACGTAGCGCCGCAGGAGACCCATGATATGGTGCAGAAATTTATGGACGGCGATATCAAGGGGGCGGCGAAGCTGCAACTGTCTATGGTGACGCTTTCAGATGCCATGTTCTGCGAGGTGAACCCGATTCCGGTGAAGAAGGCGGTAGAACTTTGCGGTCTTTGCGACGGCACCCTCCGCATGCCGCTTACTGAGATGGAGGCGGAGAATGTGGAGAAGCTTAAGAAAGCGATGGCTGACTGCGGGATTCCGCTAGTGTAAAGTGGGGTATATAATCTTTATAATAGGTAATTGTGAAACTCGTCTATAAATACAATTTGATTGTGCAATATGACAGTTTGTTCGCAGGGATATCTGATGCCATCGGTATTTGGCTTGTGTATTTTACAAGCCTATGTACCGCTATGAGCAGCAGCTAAGCGCAAGCGACCCTGCATGAAACTGTCATATTGCACAATACATCAATGGGTAAATACGAGTTTCGCAATTGCCTGGTCTTTATAATAATAGAAAGGAGCGTATAAAATGACAAGGATTGTCATGCATGGCTGCAATGGAAAAATGGGGCAGGTCATCACGGGAATTGTAAAAGAGGATGACTGTGCGGAGATTGTGGCAGGAATTGATATTATAGACAACAGGGATAACGGATATCCCGTGTTTACGGATATAGACGACTGTGATGTGGAGGCGGATGTTATCATAGATTTTGCGGCGGCAGCAGCGATGGATAAGCTGCTTGCCTATGCACAGAAGCGGGGGATTCCTGTGGTGCTCTGTACCACCGGGCTTTCGGAGGCACAGCTTTTAAAGGTGGAAGAGACCTCAAAAAAGGTGGCGGTGCTCCGCTCAGCTAATATGTCACTGGGTATCAATACATTATTGAAGCTTTTAAAGGATGCGGCAAATGTTTTTGCACCGGCAGGTTATGATGTAGAGATTGTGGAGAAGCATCACAACCTTAAGGTAGATGCTCCATCGGGGACGGCGCTGGCGCTGGCGGACGCCGTCAACGAGTCCCAGGGGAATACATATGAATATGTATATGACAGAAGCCAGGTCAGGAAAAAGCGCGATAAAAAAGAATTGGGGATTTCGGCTGTCCGGGGCGGCACGATTGTGGGAGAGCATGAGGTGATTTTTGCCGGAACGGATGAGGTCATTGAGTTTAAACATACTGCCTACTCCAAATCTGTTTTCGCCAAAGGGGCCGTGGAGGCCGGAAAGTTTCTGGCTGGAAAGCCTGCGGGCATGTACAACATGGCGGACGTAATCGGATAACTGATATCAACCACGAGCGTCACGCTTCGCGAGACTGCTCGGGTTCGCGGGCGCGCTCG
>CAMWOF010000363.1 GCA_947175805.1 uncultured Clostridiaceae bacterium | reverse complement strand
ACAAAAGATACTCTGAAATAGTATATGATTGAAAATTATGGGGGCAGCAGAATTTCAATTTCCTGCTGCCTGTTTCAATTCAGCCTTATATTTGTAATAGAAATTTCTAGAGATTCCTGCTATTTTTATAACTTCTGAATCAGTATTAGTAGCATTAAAATCTTTGCTATTCTTCAAAATAATTTCTTTGGCAGCAGTTTCCTTTTTGGTGGTGTATTTATTGCCTTTAACTCTGCCTATCTGTTTTCCATTTAACTTTGCAGTTTTAATTCCCTCGGAAGTTCTCTGGTGTAAATCCAAGACTTCTTTTTCTACCTGTTCAAAAGCGATCCTGCTTTGCTCTTTTGCAAGAGATAACAAACATTTGTTGATTCCTAAAAAGGACAATATATAGTAACTATTGAATTATCCTAAATGGTAAAAGACAACTAAAGGTCAAAAAAGGGAACAAATCATTTCTGATTCATTCCCTTAATCTTAGAAATTCTTTATAATCAAGCGATTTGCTTAACCAAAGTATCTCTCCAGCAGTCCCTGAAATGCCTTTCCATGTCTAGCCTCATCACGAGCCATCTCATGTACGGTGTCATGAATCGCATCAAGGTTCTGCTCCTTTGCACGCTTTGCTAAATCCACCTTACCTGCGGTTGCACCGTTCTCCGCATCCACCCGCATCTGGAGATTCTTCTTTGTCGAATTTGTAACAACCTCACCGAGCAGCTCTGCAAACTTTGCTGCATGCTCTGCCTCCTCGTAAGCTGCCTTCTCATAGTACATACCAACCTCCGGGTAGCCCTCTCTGTACGCAACCCTTGCCATTGCAAGATACATACCAACCTCTGAGCACTCACCCTGGAAATTTGCTCTTAAATCATCAATGATATCCTGGCTGACACCCTGTGCCACACCTACCACATGCTCTGCAGCCCAGGTCATTCCGCCCTCCTGCTTGTTGAACTTGTCAGCAGGAGCCTTACATACCGGACACGCCTCTGGCGCTGAGTCTCCCTCGTGAACATAACCGCATACACTACATACATACTTTGCCATAATTTTTATCTCCTTTTCTTATATTATAAAAAATAGTAATCATTACTGATATCGTCATAATACATGAAGTATTATGGTTTGTCAACTCCATTTTGTGGGGAATTGTATCAGGCAGACAAAAGAATCTGCACAATATCCCCCAACTGCATACCATTAGACGCCTTCAACAGCACAACATCCTCCTTCTTTAGCAGGGAAATCAGATAAATCGCCGCCTCCTCCTTATCGGTAAAGCTGTACGCATGCACCTTTGTCTGTGCCTCATCCACAGCCCGTTTTATGTGTTTAGACAATTCTCCGATACAGATAACCTCGTCAATACCGGCGGCTGCCGCATATGCGCCTATCTCATAATGATACTTCTCCGTATCCTCCCCCAGCTCAAACATATCCCCCAATACTGCGTATCGCTTGCCGCTGCAGGGTATATCTGCCAGCACATCAATGCTCGCCCGCATGGAGGTGGTACTGGCATTGTAGGTGTCATCAATAATCGTGTACTTTCCCTCCTGGACAATAATTTTCTGCCTCTGTCCCTGAAAAGCAGGAAAGCCGGAAGCCGCTGTCTCCATGGGAATTCCCAACACATCCGCCACACCCATGGCCGCCACGCAGTTCACTACATTGTGCCTGCCCAGTGCATTCAACTCCACTGACACATGGTTATCACCGTGAATACAGGTAAAATAACTCTTTCCGTTCTCATAATAAATGTCCTCCGCCCGATAATCACACCAAGACTCCGTGCCGTAGAACAGCGTCCGGCAGGGCATCTTCCCTTTCATCTCGGCAAGCATGGCATCATTTCCGTTTAAAAACAGAACACCGTCCTCCTTCATCCCCGATATGATGGAGAGCTTCTCCCGGCGGATATTCTCCTGTGTCTTCAGATATTCGATATGGGCAATGCCGATGGTGCTGACCACGCAGATATCCGGGCGCACCAAATCTGACAGCCTGGCAATCTGTCCTTCCTCACTCATCCCCATCTCCAGCACTGCCAGTTTTGTGTCCTGCGTGATTCTGGACAGACAAATCGGCACGCCAATCTGGGAATTATAATTTCTCTCTGTCTGATAAGTCTTCTTTGCTGTGCTCAAAGCCGCAGCAATCATTTCCCTTGTAGTGGTCTTGCCCACACTACCGGTCACACCCACCTTTGTGATGTGCAGCCGATCACGCATATACCTGCCGATATCCTGCAGGGCAGCCACCGTGTCATTCACTCTGATATAAGGCTTCTCCGATACAATAATACTGTCATGCTCTGATGTCAGTGTAGCTGCGCCAATTTCTAAGGCACCTTCTATAAACCGATGTGCATCCAGCCGCTCTCCGATAATGGGAACAAATAAATCCCCTTCCTTAATCTCCTTGGAATTAATACATATATCTAAAACCGGCGTATTTTCATCACCACAAAGCAAAACGCCCCGGGTGGCCTCCAATATATTTTTGACTGTTATATGCTCCATAATATCTCCTTAAAAATGTATCGTCATAGCTGCTATACCATGTATATAATAATTATGATAGCTGACTGTCGTTGGCAACTATTATAGCACAGTTTCCCATTTATTTCCACTATTTCAGTT
>CAMWOF010000362.1 GCA_947175805.1 uncultured Clostridiaceae bacterium | reverse complement strand
CCCACTTTAAGTTTTATTTCTTCGCCTAGCAGGCTGATCATGAGTAATATGTCGTTGATGCTGAGAAGCAGCGAGTGTGTGAGATGTCTGTGGAACCGGAGGCAAAAGACGAAGAAACCGAAGAAGCCAAGAAGCAGACAGAGATCGAGGAAGCTGGGAAAGCGAAAGAAGAGGTGGCGGCTGCGGAAGCCATTGTTGAGGAGCCGGGAACCCCGTTTGTGGTTGAGAACACTGCTGCAAAAGGAAAGAAGGCTGCGTTGATTGCTGCCTGCGTGCTGTTAGGTGTTTTGCTTACTGCATATGTTGGCGGGTGTATTTATTTTGCCGGTCATTTTGGATTTTCTACAAATGTAAACGGCGTGGATGTGTCCTGCGCTGCGCTGGACGATGCACAAAATAGGATGCGTGATGCTTTTTTGAATTACCGTCTGGTTGTGGAGGGTAAGGACGAAAGAAGCTGTGAGGTGGAAGTACCGGATATCAATATGAAGGTACAGCTTGAGGATTCCATGCAGGATATCCGCAGGCAGCAAAACATTTTTTTGTGGCCTGTGACTTTGATAGAAGAAAATGCACTGTCCGTAAAGTGTGATGTTACATATGATGAGGAATTGTTAAGGGAGCATCTGTATGCATCTCACTTATTTGAGCCGGAGGGATATGAACCGTCAAGGGATGCGCAGATTATCTATGATGGAAAGAAAATAACAATTGAAAAGGAGTTTTACGGGAATACGCTGTATAAGACAAAACTGGTGGAGACTGTTGGACAGAGCATAGAGCAGATGGAGGAACAGTTGCTTTTAGCGGACACGGACTGCTATATTTTACCATCGTTGACAGAGGAAGATGAAGAGCTTCAGAAAAAATATCAAATATTAGAGCCATATTCCGATGTTAAACTGACCTATAAGCTGGGTATTGATACCTATGAGATTACGCCGGATATGTATATGGATGCTATTTCATATGACGAAAACGGCAGCACATGGTTTGACAAGAACCGTCTGTCTGCATTGATTCACATTGCAGCAGAGAAGATTAATACTGCATATTCTGACAGGCATTTTAAGACCTCTGTGGGGAAATATGTGGATGTGACGGGTCCCTATGGTTATATTATGGATGAGGAGCAGGAGCTGATCAGTCTGTGCAAGATGCTTAGAAATAAGGAATCTGAACAAAGAGAGCCAATATATTCCCAGGAGGGTTTTGTCAGGAGAAGTCTTGAGGATGACATCGGGAGTACATATGTGGAGGTCAATCTTACAACCCAGCATATATATGTATATTATGAGGGAAGTCTGTATCTGGAATCAGGGATAGTAACCGGCAATCCGAATAAGGGAAACCGCACACCGGGCGGTATATATGGTGTCAGCTACAAGCAAAGCCCTGCAGTGCTGAGGGGACGGGATTATGAGACGCCGGTCACCTACTGGATGCCGTTTAATGGCGGTATCGGTCTGCATGACGCTACCTGGCAGAGTTCGTTTGGCGGCAAGCGATATCTGTACCACGGTTCCCATGGCTGCGTCAATCTGCCGCTCTCAGTGGCAAGGAAAATTTATAAAATATGCGAGAAGCAGATGCCGGTCATTTGCTACTACGAAAACGGAGAGCATGCGAACGGCAGGAAGCGGTAAATAATTCATATCCGCAGAGTGAGGAAGTCTGCAACAGAAGATACAGGTTAACGGAGGTGCTTTATGGGGAAACAGTATGAGAGAGTAGAGGCGTGTTACCGTAGGGTTTTGGAACAAGTGGACTGTCTTAAGGGGAACAGCCCCTTTGTGCCGCAGGTAGGGCTGATTCTTGGTTCTGGCCTCGGGGAGCTGGCGGACGAGATACAGCAGGAGGGAGTTTTAGACTATCGGGACATTGACGGTTTTCCCCTGTCTACGGTTTCGGGACATGCGGGACGGTTTGTATTCGGTTATATCGGGCGCATGCCGGTGGTCATCATGCAGGGGAGGGTTCACTATTATGAGGGCTATCCCATGGAGGATGTGGTGCTGCCGGTGAGGTTAATGCATCGCATGGGAGCCAAAATTCTGTTTTTGACCAATGCGGCAGGTGGTATTTCCCATAAGCTGTTTCCGGGTTCTCTGATGCTGCTCACTGACCAAATTGCATCCTTTGTTCCGTCACCGCTCATCGGCGCCAACGAGGCAGAATTTGGGACAAGATTTCCTGATATGTCGGAAATTTATGATAGAGATTTACAGCGTATCATTAAAAAATGTGCCATGGAGCAGGGCGTAGAGCTCCAGGAGGGTGTGTATATCCAGTTTACCGGCCCGGCCTATGAGACACCGGCGGAGGTCAGAATGGCGCGGCTTTTGGGAGCGGATGCCTGCGGCATGAGTACTGCATGTGAGGCAGTGGCCGCAAATCATATGGGCATGAAAATATGCGGCATTTCCTGTATTACGAATATGGCATGCGGCATTTCTTCAAAACCGCTGAATCATGAAGAGGTGAAGGAGACAGCGGACAGGGTGTCTGGCGAATTTAAAGCGTTGGTAAAGGCATCGGTGGCTGCCATAGGTCATGAGGTGTCGTCGAAGACGACGGAGTCCTGATGACATTCCATAGGTCATGAGGTGTCGTCGAAGACGACGGAGTCCTGATGACATTCCATAGG
>CAMWOF010000361.1 GCA_947175805.1 uncultured Clostridiaceae bacterium | reverse complement strand
TCATAAAGAAGCTGCAGGGCTTGCCTGTTTTTCTCACTGTCAACTGTATAATTTGTATGTGTGGCATCAGTAAAGGTGCCGCCATAAAGATTAGTTACCAAGGCGCGTGTTCCCTGGTCACCGCTCTGATTTTTACAGTATATGTCGCCAACATTTCCATTCTTCCCCTGCGCCGTTTGATAGTCATTCAAAACCTGCACCGCTTTAATAAAATTCTCCGTCGTCCATGTGTGTGTTTCTTCATCAATGTACTGAAGGGCTCCGGCCTCCCGAAACATATCATAATTAATTGCCATACAGTGTGCAGACATACAGACCGGAAATACATAATAATCTCCGTTACTGTGCTGGCAGGCAATTCTTATGTTATCATATATTTCACTGGCTGTGTCGGATTCCCACAGCTCAGACAGATCAACCATCCAGCCTTTTTCTCCCCAATTTACCACAAGACGCTCCGGCCCTTCCAGAATCAAATCTGGCATACATCCATCTTCAACTGCCTGATTGATTTTTTCATCTCCGTTCTCGTAATTTAAATATTCCACCGTAACATGGATGTCAGGATATTCCTTATGAAAACTGGTCAACATGCTGGCTACCGCCGTAGGATTTCCCCAATTGCCTACCGGAAACGTCCATAAAACCAGTTCTGTAACTTCTCTGTTGTCGCTGTCATTCTCCAATTCGATATTTGAGGTTGTGCCGCTGCAAGAGGACAAAAGGGCAACAACTAACAGCAAGCCTATCAAAGCAGATATTTTTTTCATAATAGAATTCCCCCTTTCCATTCATACTGATTTTAAAGAATATGCTCCTCCAGCAAAGAGATAATCTCCTGCGGCACCAAGGGTTTTGCCGAATGGGCATTCATACCGCAGTCAAAACATTTTTGAACGTCATCTTCAAATGAATCTGCACTGATTGCAATAATCGGGATAGCTTGTGCATCGTTCCGTTTTAGCTGTCGTATTGCAGCTGAAGCTTCAAACCCTGTCATAACAGGCATTCGAAGATCCATTAATATGGCGTCATACCAGCCCGGAGCAGACTGCTCAAATTGTTCTACACAAATCTGTCCGTTTTCCGCCCACGTTACTTCCATTCCAAATTCGCAAAGTATGGCATTTATAATTTCCCAGTTCAATTCATTATCTTCTGCTACGAGTATACGTCGTCCCTTTAATCCGATATCCGATTCTTCTTTTTGCTCCTGCTGCGGCTGCTTTTCTTCTGCAAATTGGCGCAGACCATAGTAAAGACTGGAGCGGAACAGAGGCTTTGAAATAAAACTGCAAATATTGGCTTTTTCACTTATTATCTCTAATTCATCCCATTCTCCATCAGTGAGAATTATAATGGGCAGTTCCTGTCCGAAACGACCAGACAACTCTTCGACAATCTTTGTCCAATGCTGCCCCTGCAAATCCCAATCCACCAGAACCATGTGATAGCGCTCGTCTTTGCCGCAACGATCCTCTATCATCTGGCAAGCCTGTTTGATATCTGCTGCTGTCTCCGCCTTAAGCCCGATGGATTCCAATGATGAGACGGCGAGATTTCCTGCTGTTTCATCATCATCGATAACCAGAGCATTCTGCTTCGGCAAATGCAGTTCTTTCTCCTGGTCAACTGCTCTTTCCATATCCACAATAATATGGAAATGACTTCCTTTTCCCTTCTCACTTTCTACGGTAATGGTGCCGCCCATTGCATCTACAATATGCTTGGTGATGGTCAGACCCATTCCGGCCCCCTCTGTTTTATCCACACGGGCATTGTCTTCTCTGGCAAACGCATCAAATATTTTATTCTGAAATTCGCTGGACATGCCTATGCCGTTATCCTTGATATGTAAATGGGAACGGATATATCCATTTCCTTTCGGAGAAACTTCTTCATACAAATCAACCGTAATAGTGCCTCCTTCCGGAGTGAACTTAACCGCATTTCCCAGGATATTCAAAAGAATCTGGCTTAATCGGACTCTGTCGGAGCACACATTTTCATGATAGATATTATGTATATAAATATTGAACTGCTGCTTTTTCTCTTGTATCTGTGGCTGGATGACTGTTTCAATATTCTGCATAATATCACGAACACAAAGGGGTTCCATATTTAATATAAGCTTCCCACTATCAATTTTGGACATATCCAGCATATCATTAATCAATCCCAGCAAATGCCGGCTGGATACATGTATTTTTTTCAAACAGGAACGCACCCGTGAGGGATTATCCAGATTGCCTATGGCAATCGATGTCATTCCCATAATACCGTTCATCGGCGTACGGATATCATGACTCATATTGGAGAGGAATTCACTTTTCACCCTGTTAGACCGCTCTGCTGACAGCATTGCCTGTTCCGCAGTTTTCCTTGCTTCCTCCAACGCCTGCATATGCATTTTGTTCAGACGATAGTATCCCAAAAAGACAATGAGCAGTGCACAGATAATCAGAGTGCCGCCGCCAACGGAAACATATGCCCATTTTTTCTGAAGAAGATTTACCGTTTCATTCAGTGTATTATGGGAATTTTTCAAAACCAGGTACCAATCCGAATTCGGAAGACTGGTGCAATAAACATTCCATGTTTCACCCTCAATCAGAACTTCACTGGTATAATCCCTGCCAGCTTTCATTGCGTCACGAAGTTCCTCTGCATAC
>CAMWOF010000360.1 GCA_947175805.1 uncultured Clostridiaceae bacterium | reverse complement strand
AATTCGTCATACGATCTCTAGTACGGTCTCGTGGGCTCGGAGATGTGTATTAGAGACAGATACTAACACAAGATGGGATTGAAGTCAAATCATAGAGTATAGGTGATTAGACGTTTGCGAAACTCGTATTTACACATTGATGTATTGCACAATCAAATTGTATATATGGTCGAGTTTCGCAAACGCCTGAGTATAGGAAATATAGGAGGTCTTATATGAGCATTGCTGAGAGGGTAATCTGGATTGTATTAGACAGCGTGGGCATGGGGGCGATGCCGGACGCCGGGCGGTTCGGCGATGAAGGGGCGAATACCATAAAAAGCGCTGCCGGCGCCTGTGAAGGCTTTCGCCTGCCTGCACTTCGGCGGCTGGGCTATGGAAATATTGACGGTATGGAAGGTGTGATGCCGGTGGATAGCCCCATTGGCTGTTACGGAAGGCTTTCAGAGCTTTCTAATGGTAAGGATACCACCATTGGACACTGGGAAATGATAGGCATTGAGACGAAGGAGCCGTTTCCTACCTATCCCGACGGATTTCCTGAAACAATAGTTGACGCATTTATCAGGGAGGCTAAGCTGCCGGGGATACTCGGAAATACGGTGGCGTCAGGAACAGTAATTATCAATGCGCTGGGAGATGAACATTTGTCCACAAAAAAGCCAATTATCTATACCTCGGCGGACAGCGTGTTTCAGATTGCGGCCTGTGAGGATATATATCCGCCGGAGCGGCTCTATGAAATATGCCGCATTGCGAGAAGGCTTTTAACTGGAGAGAATAATGTAGCCAGGGTGATTGCCAGACCCTTTGTGAAGGAAGGCGATGCCTATGTCAGAACCGCAAACCGCCGGGACTTTTCAAGAAAGCCGGATGCGGAGAATCTGCTCACTTATTTAAAAGAGGCGGGACAGTCTGTCTATGCCGTCGGCAAGATAGAGGATATTTTTGACGGCGTGGGTATTACGGACGCCGTCCATACGAAGGATAATATGGATGGTATGGATAAGACCATGGAAGCGCTTGACTTAGTGAAGAAAGGGGTTATTTTTACAAATCTGGTGGAGTTTGATTCTAAATGGGGGCATCGGAGGGATGCAAAGGGTTATGCAGAGGGACTTATGGCATTTGACGAAAGGCTTTCTGCGCTTATGGAGCGTCTTTTGGAGAGTGATGTGCTGGTGATTACTGCGGATCATGGCTGCGACCCGGCGTTTCAGGGGACAGACCATACCAGGGAATATGTTCCGGTGCTTTATTACGGACAACGGCTTAAGTCGGGCGTGAACCTCCACACCGGCGCTTCCTTTGCGGATATCGGCTGTACCGTGGCAGAGCTTTTGGGTGTGAAACAGCCAAAGGTGGGAGAAAGTGTGGTTAAACGGATAAAATAAATATCAAAAAAAGGATGGCTTGTACGTGGATTGGGGATACTGAATAAAACCAGGTAATTGTAAAATAAGAAAGGGAGCGGAGCATATGCGAATGTATGATTTAATTAATAAGAAGAAATATAAGGAGACGCTGACGGAGGCGGAGATTGCATATATAGTAAAGGGCTTCACCGCAGGGGAGATTCCTGACTATCAGATGTCCGCTTTTCTCATGGCTGTATATTTTAACGGTATGGACAGAGAGGAGACGGTTTGGCTTACCAAGGCGATGGCAGACAGCGGGGATAAGCTGGATTTGTCCGCCATTCAGGGTATTAAGGTGGATAAACATTCCACCGGCGGTGTGGGCGATAAGACATCTCTGATTTTGGGACCGCTTCTGGCGTCCTATGGCGTGCCGGTGGCAAAGATGAGCGGAAGAGGGCTTGGGCATACAGGGGGCACCATTGACAAGCTGGAGAGCATACCGGGATTTTCTACCACTTTAGATGCGTCCGTGTTTATAAAAAATGTAAATGAGATTGGTATTGCACTGGTGGGGCAGACCGCGAACCTGGCTCCGGCGGACAAAAAAATTTACGCTCTTCGGGACGTCACGGCAACTGTGGATTCGGAAAGCCTGATTGCCTCTAGTATCATGAGTAAAAAACTGGCAGCAGGGGCTGATGTCATTGTGTTGGATGTCAAGGTGGGAACCGGCGCCTTTATGCGGGATGCCGGGCATGCGGCGTCCCTGGGCAGAACCATGGTATCTATCGGAAGCATGGCAGGCAAGGAGGTTTATGCGGTGATTACGGATATGAATGAGCCGCTGGGGCGCTTCGTTGGGAATGCTTTAGAGGTGCAGGAGGCGATTTCGGTACTAAAGGGTGAAGGTGAAGCCCGGCTGACAGAGGTTACAAGAGTACTCGCTGGTCTTATGCTCATGGGGGCGAAAAAGGCAGACACTATAGAGGATGGCGCTGCTATGGCGCAGGAGGCTCTGGAAAACGGACAGGCATTGGAAAAGTTTAAAGCCTTTGTAAAAGCGCAGGGCGGAAACCCGGCAGTGGCGGAGGATGATTCGCTGTTTCCTAAGGCAAAGTATAAGGAGCCTGTCTATTTTCCAGAAGCAGGATATCTGTCCGGCTGCCGGGCAAGTGAGGTGGGCATGGTTTCTCTGATGCTGGGCGGCGGCAGGGAGAAAAAAGAGGATGTTATCGATATGGCGGTGGGGATTGAGCTTGTAAAAAAGCTGGGAGATTCGGTGTCGCCGGAGGAGCCCTTTGCATATCTCTATGC
>CAMWOF010000359.1 GCA_947175805.1 uncultured Clostridiaceae bacterium | reverse complement strand
CCCATAATCATCGCTCCCAAACCATATCCAACCGTTATAATCCATTTTGCAAATGTTAATACATATTCCTCCGCTGTAGAGAAAATCGGACCGATAAAGCCAAGGGTTAAAAAGGCGGTAATTATAACGGTACAAAGTGGTGTCACAAATAAATCAAGCATCTCCGGTACATGCTTATGCAGCCATTTTTCAATGATACACATCAGCCAGACAGCAATCACCACCGGAATTACATGCCCCTGATAACCAACCTGCCGGATAGTGAAAAAGTTTCCAATCAGATGCCATACCGGTATCTCCGATTCCTCCATGCCGGCAACCGCCCACGCATTGATTAGGCTCGGATGAATCATCAGCATACCAATGACGCCGCCTAAAAATATATTACCTCCAAATACCCTTGCCGCAGACACTGCAATAATGGCAGGCAGGAAAGTAAATGCCGTGTTACTGATCATATCTAAAATTCCGTACCATGGACTGGCAGAAAATCCCGGAATGACTTTACCTAATGCTTCCACCAATCCCATCATCAGACCGGAAGCCACAATCGCCGGCAAAATCGGGACAAATACATCTCCCAGTGTCTTCACCATCCGCTGAATCAATGGCTGTTTTGCCGCTGCCGCCGCCTTGACATCCTCCTTCGTGGCAGCATCCATCCCGCTGACTTCCAGAAATTCATCGTAGACCTTATTCACGGTTCCGGTTCCGATAATGAGCTGCAGCTGTCCATTGCTGGAGAACACACCTTTTACCCCGTCAATATCCTCCAGTTGTTTCATGTCAATCTTATCATTATCCACCGTTACCAGACGAAGCCTTGTTGCACAGTGCGCCGCACTCACCAGATTTTCACGGCCACCCAAGGTTTCATATATCTCTTTTGCACATTTTGCATAATCCAGAGCCATAAAACTCTCTCCCTTCCATGATGATTTTGATAGACGTTTGCGGAACTCGTCTATATATTACAATATGATTGTGCAATTATGATAGTTTGTTCGCAGGGATATCTGATGCCGTCGGTACTGGAGCATGAGCATTTAGCGACTGTATTTTAGTCGCTTACATGCGAGCCCTGTCTGCGCCCTTAGTGAGTGCTTGCGCGAACTTAGTAGCAGACTAGGTGCTGTATTTTGGCACCTTATGTACCGCTACGAGCAGCAGCTAAGCGAAAGCGGCCCTGCACTAAACTATCATATTGCACAATAATATGAATGTGTAAATACGAGCTTCGCAAATATCTAATTACCTAAGCTAAACCTAATTTTATAAATGCATGATATAACCCATCCTGCTCTACACTTGGACATATTTCATCCGCAATTTCTTTCAATGCCTGGCTTCCGTTTTCCATACAGACAGAATACCCCACGGTTTCCATCATTTCCTTGTCATTCATACTGTCCCCAAATCCAATAGAATCATGCACGGAAATATCCAAATAATTGCACACACGGATCACTGCCTGACCCTTATCAAACTGCCGGTTAATCACTTCACCATTTACAATCCCGTAACGGTCCGCATCCTGCAAACAAAACAAAAAATCCTGCTCAAGTTTTTTCTTTGCACTTTCCATGCGGCTTAAATCTGGACTCATAATTACCACCTTATAGACCGGCTGTCCCTTATATTCCCGCATAGAGCGGATATTCAACTCTTCCTCCAGCTGCCTTCTCCAACGGAGCAATTCACTATTTGCACCATGACCCACATGCTCCTCCAAAAACTCTTTAAATCCGTCATCCGTAAAAGAACCGTCCAGACATTCAACGGTACGATATATGCCATTTTCTTCTAATGTCTGCAGAACAAGCTGCTGTTGTTCTTTCGTCATGGGAGAATCAAAGATAACCTCATTGCCGCATGTGACATATCCTCCGGCACTTGCCACCACCCCGTCAAATCCATAGGATAATAAGGGTCGTAGCATATCATAATTTCTCCCTGTACACAAAAATACCAGATGGCCTTTCGCCTGTGCTGCCCGAATAACCTTCAGTGCAGAATCCGGTGGGACATTAGTTCCTGCTATGGTTAACGTTCCGTCAATATCCAAAAAAATAATCTTTTTTCCCATCCTTTACCTCCTAATACATCTCCACTCCAACTTCATGTAATCGATTTCACATAAACCCTGACGTTTCCTCAGGAGCCGGCCATTGCGTAGCAATTTCTGATGCCGGTGGCACTGAGTGCCAGTGGCACTCGCCTAGTGCGGACCGAGCCGGAAGGCGAGACCTGGTCAGGCTCGCTTTCTGAGCCTGACGTTTCCCCTCTATTCCCTTATAGGCTTATTCCTTTATAAAGGCTTTATCTGATTCCGGTACTCCGGCCTCATCAGACACATATCTCTCTACCTTCATGTGTAAATCATATTTTTCCCGAAGTTTAGCGATTTTATCCATCATAGGTGAAGCATGATGCACATCAATGGAATGCTGGTCTTTCCAGCTATCAATCAAAAGCACTGTTTCCTTATCGTCCATGGGAAAAAAATATTCATATCGAAGATTTCCATCTTCTGCGCGAATGTCGCTAACAACTCCGCTGGAAACCATCTCTTCCGCAAATTTCTTTGCATTTCCATCCATACCACTATAATAAATATTCACCGTAATAGCCATTTTATTTACCTCCGTTAAATAATTCTTTTATCTATTCTCCAACTG
>CAMWOF010000358.1 GCA_947175805.1 uncultured Clostridiaceae bacterium | reverse complement strand
GCGTGCCATCAAATCCTCGTCAATTCCCGGAATCTTCTGCGACACCTCCCCATCTCCAAACTTAACAACCTTAATAAGGCCATAAATTGCAAAGGAAACCACCGCAAGAAGCAAAATCACCATCAGAGTTGCCCCCAGCTTTTTTGGCATTTTGAGATATTTTTCCAAAAAACGCTTCAGAGGATTTGTTATCATAGCCAATATCGCCGCCGCCACAATAGGCCAGAAAAAGGCCACCAGCTTTGGAAGCCCCAGCCCGATGAATAGCACGATAGCGCCAAATATTAAAATCTCCATAAAAATTTCAAGATAAATTTCCCATCGCTTCATTCCCGTTCCTCCTTTCCTATGCCGGATGCTCCGTAGGAGCCGACCATTACACTTAATTCTATCCTGTCTATGCATCAGTATACGAAAAAGCCACTGCGCTGTGCAATGGCTTTCATAAAATCTTAATAATATTGAAATTATTCGGTAACAGCACCGTACTGGATTTCAGTGATTACCCCATCACCGCCATAGAAAATGGTCAGGGTAGAGCCGCCCTTTTTGTAGACGATGGAAGAACCGTTATCCGTTCCATCCGTGCCGTAAAGCTCCTTCGCCTTATCCACACTCTCTCCTATGCACAGCCCCTCCGTGGTAGATACGGTATCATCCTTAAATGTGACATAAAGCGTTGTCTCCACGCCGTTATTTTCATAAGTATCTAAGACAAATCCAGGATAGGTGTAGGTTCTATCCATGCCCTGAAATGCGCAGCTCTCCGCCTCATATTTGTCCTGGGGCTCACCGAGTGCAGAAATAATATCTGCGGCTGCCACATTCATATTAATTGCAACACCAGAAAGGGTAACAGAATAGCCGCCTGCCTCTGCCTGAGAACCGCCCTGTGTGGTGACGTCCTTCGTTCCTCCATTGCCGCATCCGGTAAACGCAAATGCCATTGCCAATGCTGCGAATAAAACCAAACCCTTCTTTTTCATGATAAATGTCCTCCTTACTGTTCTTCTTTTTCTGTTGTCCGCGTAATCCAATTACCCGGCGTTTTTTTTCTTTTTGTACCCTGCCCTATTGTGCGTCAGGTGGATGCCCACCATAGCTTTTCAGGTATCCGTATTCCTCCATCTCACGGTACTGGTCAGCCTTCATATCCTCATAATATTGAACCTTCTGCGCCCAGTCAGCCTGTACATCTCCTAGTGAAGCATAATCCGTAAAGGTACAATTGTCAACCAAAATTTGCCCAAAATAGTCTGCCATCTTCTCTGCACCCTTCACGTTTAAGTGCAGCCCTCTGTCATAGGTATCCGTCTCCCAGTCGATGCCAATCTCCTCCTGGCACTCCAGGAAATTATAATACTGCAAATCATTTTCCTTGGCATATGCCTCCATCTGCGCTTCCCATTCCTCATACCAGTACGGAGACAGGGACGGCGCCTTTATCAGCACCAACTCAATGTCATTTTCCCTGCACAGCTTTGTTATCTTGTCCAAATACTCATAGCTTTTTTCACCGAACTGATAATCAGTCAGCTTCTTTGGCTCAGGAATGGTGGTTACAGCATTTTCCTCCACATGCATCAAATACCCGGCAACCGTCACCTGACGCTTCTCGGAAAATGCATATTGAAAATCCTCCTTTTTCAGCTCACTCCATCTGCTGTGGTAGCGAAGCAGAGGAAACAGGTAGCTGATCAAGGTCTCCTCTTCCATCATAGAGGCCTTGATATTGTCAATCTTGCTCTGGGAAAGCTTCATGCCGTCAATAGACATCCGGTTATACGCCTCGCTCTGCGGCGTGTCATATTTCATAGACAGCACATTAAACACAACCACATCCGGCTTCTCATATTCCAGTGCCTCCTCCAGCAGATAATAGGACTGCCAGATGAGCTGCTGGGCGCTGCCTCTCGTATAGGAGGTCAGTCCATACTTCTCCCACAGGGTTATCGGCGAAATATTCTCATATACCTCACAATCCCCAATAAACAAAATATTATTCTTATGGGCATCTTCGTAGTATTCGGAAATCATGCCGCCCTCTAAAATTTCCGAGGCGTACTTTGGCATAAAAACCCGCTGTAAAGCCCAGAATACCGCTACCATCATAAGTACAACAATAAAATTTATCAAAAAACGCTTCATCATCCTACCGCTAACTCCTTTGGCTCTGAATAGTAACCACCTGTCATATTACCCAATCAACAATATGTTAATTTGCGTATTAAAACTGATTATATATAAACTGGCTGGCGTCATAGCCGATTCCATATGCGCCAAATATGATGATTGCAAAAAACAACAGCCACACTGCGCCATAGCGCAACACCGCATTCCTTCTGGAAAGCGCCTCTCTGATATTACCGTGCTCATTAAAGATACTCACCGCCAGCATCAAAAGCACCCCTGCGAAAATCACGATATAGTCATATCCCGTGATGCCGAGACGAAGCAGTGTTCCGTCCGCAAGGACGCTGCCATTAAAATTCGTAAAAATGGTTCCGACCATCCGAAAGGTCAGCGGCACATCCCGATAACAGTCCAGAGACCTTAAAAAACTCATGAGCCAGAACGTCCGGAACATACAGAAAAACTCGTAAAACCAGTTTCCCTTTACATGGAATTTTTCATGAAACTTCTCATAGAGCGGCTTACACTCTTCGGATATCATGATAAT
>CAMWOF010000357.1 GCA_947175805.1 uncultured Clostridiaceae bacterium | reverse complement strand
GTTCCGGCCTCCACTGCCAGCACGTCCGTTGCCTCATCTTGCAGCTCGGATACAGCGCTGCGCCCGGAGGCTGCATCGATTCCTCTGCTGCCTACAGCGGCTTTATTAACCCTGCTGCCCTCTGCTGCAAGCGCTCTTTTCTTTTTTCTTGCCTTTTCCTCCGCTTTTGCCCTGGTATTCATACGCTTAATCGCCTGCTTCTCCGAAAGCCCCAGTGTCTTACCTATGATATGCTTCATATCATAAATAATAAAAAGCGCAATGGATAACACCAGCATAATCCCACCAGCAATGCCAAAAATAATTGTTAAATTTTGATATAAGGAAATATTGGTTTCCATCCTCTTGCGCCTCCTTGCCAGGATTCTTAAAAAGCCGCCGGCTCCGCAATGCTCTCGTATGCCTTCCTTATGCCGCTACGGACTTCCAAATGCTGCCAAAATAGCACTCTCTGCCCTGGGAATATTCTCATTTAAGTAATCAATCAGCCTTGACTGGGCAGCGTTGGCCGCATCTGCCGGAGTCTTCTCCACCTGCGCCTGTATATCCGCCAGCATGGCAGTAATTGTTTCCTCCTCAATACCTGCGTTTTGAAACTCCGATGCATAATTAAAAATATTTGTTACGATATCCTTATATATGTATAATCTGGTGACCTCATTTACCATCTCGCTTTGATACAAATCCACAAATCCTGCCCAGTATTCCGCAAAGGATATCTCCCCATCCCCCATCTGGTCAGTATTCTGGTTGAGCTTGCTTCGGTTATTTCCGATATCCCTATATGTCATGGCATTTTGATATTTTGCCCGATTGGAAACTCCCTTTTCCTCAACCTCCTCCACCTGGGAAAACCACTGGGTAGCCTGTGGAATCATAGATGTATAATTCTCTCCGTCATTACTGTATTCATACCAGTATGCCGCTCCCATATTATACGCAAAATCTGCATAACCTGCCTTGTCCGCTTTCATTCGGCCATTATTTTCGTTGACCAGGCGCGTAATATCCTCTGCTTCCTCCCTCAGAAAAAAACCGTCATGCCGATAGTGCTCCAACAACGCCAAAAACGCATCAGCCCTGGATGCGTCCAAATCCACGGCATCCTTGATATATTTTAAGTAATCCTCGTCATTTGTGGACTGCGCCGCCCGCTCCATATAGGACTCATAGGTTTGCGAAAGGAGCTGCTGCGTATGAAAATGCCCAAATATTGCAATACCAAAAAAAACGACAGTCAAGACAGCCGAAAGCATAAATTCAATCACATGGCGCTTCTGCCGCCTCTTGTATTCGATATCCAGCTCGTTATAATGCTCTAACGCATACAAAACCTCATTACAATCCTGATAACGGTCATCGGGATTGCGCATGGTGCATTTGAGAATAATCTCCTCCAGGCCGGAGGATAAAGCTTCATTCCAATGCCGTATCGGATACATCTCATATGGCGGCTTTGCAGGATTGTGTCCAGTGACAAGATGATACATCGTAGCGCCCAGACAGTATACATCCGTCCTGGCATCCGTCTGCCCCTGTCCGCCAAACTGCTCCGGTGCGGCATAGCCCTGCGTCCCAAGGCAGGTTGTGTCCTCAATACGGTTGTTCTTATATTCTCTGGCAGTACCAAAATCAATCAGCATAACATTGCCATCCGGCTTCAGCATAATATTTGCCGGTTTCATATCCCTGTATATAATCGGTGGTTTTCTTGTATGCAGATATTGCAGCACATCACAGAGCTGCTTCGACCAGGCAATCACCTGCTCCTGGGGCTGGGCGCCATATTCCTTTACTGTATCCAGAAGAGTATTACCCTCTATATAGTCCATAACTATCAAAAAAGTTTCGTCATGGTCAATCACATCCACGATACTCGGCAAATGCGGATGCTCAAGCTTTTTGAGCATATCCGTCTCAATAATCAAGCCCTGCTTAACCACTTGAAACTCCTGCCGGCCGTCCTTTCGCAGCTCTTTGATAGCCCATTGTTTATTGGCCTTCTCGTTCATCGCCAGATACACAACGCTCATACCGCCCTGTCCGACTTTATTTAATATTTTGTATTTTCCGTCTACGACCGAACCAATCTCCAGCATAGTATCCCTCCCATTACGGGCACGTCTTAATTACCGCTACCGAAATGTTGTCTTCTTCTTTTCTGTGCTTATTCAATTCAGTTAAATACGTGGAATTCTCTAATATTTCCTTCTCTGAATGAAGGACAGACGGATTCAGATATTCATATATCTCCTCCTCTGTAATGATGTGCCGAAAACCGTCAGAACACAACATATAAACCTCGTTCTCCTCCATTCTGCCGGAACAAAACTCAGGCTCTAAATAATCGGACGAGCCAACACACTGCAAAAGCATATTCCTGCGGGCATCTCTCCTGGCCTCTTCTTTTGTCATTCTTCCCGCATCCATCTCTCTCTGGACAAAGGTCTGATCCTTTGTGAGCTGCTCTAGCTTGTCCGCCAGCTTATATGCACGGGAATCTCCTACATTTACCCCGTAATATTTATGCCCCATCAATAAAAGCCCTACTGCTGTCGTACCAAGGCTGATGCCCTCGCGCCCGCCGTATGCCTCAATTCTGCTATTCTGTGCAGCAATAATGCCCCCCCGCTGGGGCGGCGGGGCTGCGGCGGAGGTGCCGGGGGGGACCGGGGGGGGACGGGGAGGGGGGCAG
>CAMWOF010000356.1 GCA_947175805.1 uncultured Clostridiaceae bacterium | reverse complement strand
CAACAGTGGCTCTCGTTCTTCTTTTTTGCTTATATGGGCGGTACAAATCCTCCACCGCCACCAGAGTCATTGCCTCAAGAATCTGCTTCTCCAACTCCGGCGTCAGTTTTTCCTGGTCTCTTATGCTCTCAATGACAGAGGTCTTTCTCTCCTCTAAGTTGCGCAAATAGGTAAGCCGCTCATACAGCTTGCGCAGTACCTCGTCATTTAAAGCGCCGGTACGCTCTTTACGGTATCTGGCAATAAAGGGAATCGTGCAGCCCTCGTCAATCAGCTCCACTGTTGCCTCCACCTGACTCGTCTTAATTCCTAATTCCTGTGCAATCACCTTTTCAATGTTCATTCTTCTTTTACCAAACCTGCAATACCTATACAGTGCAGATATACGAATCCCCTGATTCTTCTTCCTTCCCTCATATTTATCAAATCACAGCTTCCGCTAAAACTCCAGCGTAATTTTCTTTGCGCAGGGCTGATATGCATCGTAGGCTACTCCTGCCCTGTCAAACATCATCTTCGATGCGATGGTCGCCTCCGTGTCGGCGTATTTGTCCGACAGATATACCACTCTCTTGATTCCGCTCTGAATAATCGCTTTGGCACATTCATTACAAGGAAACAGCGTGGAATAACAGGTCGCCCCTTTTAAGGAACCGCCGCTGTAATTTAAAATGGCATTTAACTCCGCATGGCACACAAAAAAGTATTTATTCTCCAATGCGCTGCCTGCCTTCCCCCATGGCATCTCATCGTCAGAACAGCCTGTAGGCATACCATTATAGCCCATGGATAAAATCTTGTTGTTTTCATCCACAATACAGGCGCCTACCTGCGTATTGGGATCCTTACTACGCTCTGCTGATAACATGGCAATCCCCATAAAGTACTGATCCCAGCTCAAATAATCTGTTCGTTTCATACTCATACGGTTTCCTCCGATTCTTTCATTTGTTATATATAATATACTTCTCCTCTGTATACCGTCATCTCTGGAATGAGGATATCTGCTCTAAATCCTCCACCTGCAGAGTCATAAGCTTTTCCTTGTCTACAGACATATCCGAAAGCAGGCGGTTTGCCTGATGGGATATGGCTTCCTCTAAATAATTCCTCACAGAACGGGCATTGCCAAAATGCTCCGGCGGATTTTGCAGCACCATGGAAAACTGTTCAATCAAATATTCCCTTGCCGCATCGTCTAAGGAGTAATCGAGCTTAGACGCCTGATATTCAAAAATGGTAAGCAGCTCATCCGCACTGTAGTCAGGAAATGCAATATATTTGTTAAATCTGGAGCGAAGCCCTGGATTGGCATTGAGAAAGGTGTCCATCTCCTTCTCATAACCGGCGGCAATCACAATCAAGTCCGCCCGGTTATCCTCCATCTCCTTATTCAAGATATCAATGGCCTCCTGTCCGAAATCGCCCTCTCCTTTGTTGTTGGATAAAGCGTACGCCTCGTCGATAAAGAGAACACCGCCCTTTGCCCGTTCTATGACATCCTTCACCTTCACTGCAGTCTGTCCCATGTAGCCTGCCACCAAACCGGAACGGTCTACCTCGACCATCTGTCCCTTGGAAAGCACTCCCAGAGAATAATATATCTTTGCCAGTATTCTGGCAACTGTAGTCTTACCTGTCCCTGGATTACCGGTAAATACCAAATGCCTTGACACCTCAGGCACCTGCAGACCTTGCTCCTTCCTTATCTTACAGATTTTGAGCAGATTCACAATATTGCCTACCTCACGCTTTACCGATTCCAGACCGGTAAGCCCCATCAGCTCATTATACAGGGCGTCTAACGGCACCGCCGGATCCGGCTGCTCAATCCGTCCCACAAACTCTACTTCTCCGTCTGACACCTCCTCTGGTGTCTCTCCGTGGCGGTAAGGCAGCACAATCCTTGTATTCTCATCCGCAGACTGAATCTGCTTGATATAAACATCCAGCAAAATGCCGTACTGAGTCAGAGCGTCCACCTCACTCTGGCACACAATATGGTTACAGGCAATAAACTGCCTGCCGAGATTGTAAAAGGTAGATGTATAAAGCTCTATCAGATTAAAGCTGTGCAACCCAAAAGAAAGCTCCACGCCGTTTGTCTGCCTCACATAATATGGAAGCGATGCCGGAACCTTTTTCAAAAATTCATCAGTATCCAAATGGTTCTTCAACATATACTGCTGAAGCCGCTCCTTCGTAAAATCATAACCTAACAGCCTGTTAATATATTTCACTTCCTCCGGCTGTATGTTTCCGTCCGAAATCGCCAGATACACCAGATAGTTTAAGATATCCAGCTTCAAAACTGCCACCAAATCAATGGTTCCCTTAGAACGCACCAATTCCCCCTTCGCCATGGACTCTGTCCGCTTCATCAGGGTATCGTATAGGTTTTTCGTTATGTCGCGCTCTTTCATAATGCCTCCCGGTTTTCCACAATAAAATAGAGTCACACAAAGATGACTCTATTTTATCACACTTCCAATTTCTGCTCAAGCATTTCTAATGCCGTTTACATCACCCAATCAGAAACCCACACGGATAGCGCTTATAATGCTGCTCAGTTCCGCATTTGCCTTGTTAAATGCAGCCTCTGTCATAGGGGCGGTGATAAATGCAGTCTCGCGTGTCCCACCTTCCGCCATGACATAATACACATTTCCAAAGTATTCGTTTATAATTTCCATATCGTCGAATGTATCC
>CAMWOF010000355.1 GCA_947175805.1 uncultured Clostridiaceae bacterium | reverse complement strand
ACCTTTTTAAGAACCTCGCCCTTTTTCATCAACAGCCCTTCTCCGTTCCCGCCCGCAATGGCAAGATCTGCTTCCTTTGCCTCACCGGGACCGTTTACAACGCAGCCCATAACGGCAACCTTGATATTCAGATGCTCAAAATCGGCAACCATCGTTTCCACCTGATTTGCCAGTCCAATCAAGTCAATGGAGGGGCGCCCGCAGGTCGGGCAGGAAACAACCTCGATGCCGCCGGTTCTCAAGTTTAAAGTCTTTAAAATCAGCTTCGCCGATGCAATCTCATTTACCGGGTCACCGGTCAGGGATACCCGCACAGTATCGCCGATTCCCTGTCCTAAAATCAATCCCAGCCCCACTGCAGACTTGATATTGCCCCTAAGAAGCGTTCCCGCCTCGGTGATGCCCACATGCAAAGGATAATCCGTCTGCACCGCAATCAGCGCATGCGCCTCTACACACATCATGACATCTGAGGATTTGATGCTGATAACCATATTGTCATAGCCCAAATCTTCTATCATATGTACCTTATCCAGTGCGCTTTCCACAAGCCCCTTCGAAGTAACGCCATGATATTTTTCCACCAGTTCTTTTTCCAGAGAACCGCTGTTCACTCCGACGCGAAGCGGAATCCCCCGCTCTTTTGCGCAGTCCACCACTGCCTTTACCTTTTCCCTGCCGCCGATATTTCCGGGATTGATACGGATTTTATCCGCCCCGTGTTCCATGGCGGCAATGGCAAGCCGGTAATCAAAGTGGATATCCGCCACCAGCGGAATATGAATTTGTTTTTTTATCTCAGAAATCGCCGCTGCCGCCTCCATGGTGTTTGCCGTACAACGGATAATTTCACAGCCGGCGTCCTCCAAAGTAAGAATCTGTGCTGCCGTGGCTGCCACGTCCTCGGTCCTTGTATTGGTCATAGACTGAATCAGGATGGGATTGCCCCCGCCGATTACGCTGCCGCCTATGTGTATGACTTTTGTATGCTCTCTATGCATTGCTTCCCATCCTCCCATTCATAGCTCGTCTTGCGTTCATAGCCCATTTTTATAAATTGCACCTTTAATGAAATAAATTCACGATGTCCTTGCACATGATGACCGCCATCAAACCAAGTAAAAGCACCATACCGATTCCATGCACCATGGCCTCCTTATCGCTCGGCACCTTCTTTCTCGTCAGTGCCTCCACCAGCAAAAATACAAGACGACCTCCGTCTAAGGCCGGAAGCGGCAGAAGGTTCATGACGCCCAGATTGGCGGTCAGCAAAATGGCGAAATTCAGCACATTTACAAACACATCCAGTGCGCCGCCCTGCGCTTGTGCCTGCGCAATGACATCATTCATGGCGCTGCCGATGCCTACAGGACCTGACAAATCCTTTAGCCCTACATTGCCCGTAAAGAGCTGTTTCAAGCTGAAAAATGTCGTCTTAATCCAGTAACGGAGCTCCAAAATGCTGTAGCCAATCACCTCTAAGACACCTGATGCCTGCCTGTAACCGCCCCGGATACCAATCTGATAAACACCGCTGTCTGTCTTTTGCGGAGATACGGACTTGGTAATCTTTTCCCCGTTCCTATCGATTACCACTTCCAGCGGCTCGTCAGAATTAAAAAACTGCATATAAATGGAAATCTCCCGGAAGTTATAAATACGGCGTCCATCTAAACGGATTACCTTATCACCTGCCCTAATATCCGCCTCTGCTGCCGCACTGTTTTCGGTCACCTCGCCGATTTCATTTGTATTCACGCCACACATTGCAATAAATACAATGGACAGCACAAAGGCAAGCAAAAAATTAAACAAGGCGCCTGCCGCAACAATTAGAATCCGTTTCCAGACATGGATGTTACAAAATGCCCGCGGGTCGTCCGATGCCTCGTCCTCTCCCAGCATGGCGCAGAAACCGCCAATCGGAAAAAGCCGCAGAGAATATTTGGTCTCCCCCTTTGTCACATGAAACAGGCACGGTCCCATACCGATAGCAAATTCATTGACCAGCACACCGCTCTTTTTTGCTGTAATAAAGTGCCCGAACTCATGTATCATAATGCATGAACCAAACACTAAAATAATAATGACCAAATTCCAAATACTACTCAAAATGCCACCTGCTTTCGATGAAATGATAAACCCACTGCTCCGTTTCGAGAATCTCCTCCAGGGACGGATTTGTTATCATAGTATGCTCATCCATCGCCATTTCTATCATTTGATATATCTCCAAAAAGGAAATCTGTTTTTTTAAAAATCTTGAAACCGCATATTCATTTGCGGCATTGAACACCACCGGCATGCTGCCGCCCGTGCGCCCTGCCTGTATCGCTAAGGGAAGTCCCCGGAAGGTATCCGTATCCGGCTGTTCAAAGGTAATGGAGGACAGTGTTTTAAAATCCAGTCTGTCTCCCGGCAAATATACCCTGTCGGGATAGTAAAGCGCATATTGGATTGGAAGCCGCATATCCGGCGTGCCAAGCTGTGCCACCACAGCGCCGTCCACAAATTCCACCATGGAATGAATAATGCTCTGAGGCTGCACACATACCTCGATTCTGTCAAAATCCATGTCAAAAAGCCAACGCGCCTCCAATACCTCCAGCCCTTTATTGACCAGTGTTGCGGAATCCACGGTAATTTTTTGTCCCATCGCCCAGTTTGGATGCTTTAGGGATGTCTCTTATACAAATCTGACGCTGCCGACGAAGCTAGAAGTGTAGATCTCGG
>CAMWOF010000354.1 GCA_947175805.1 uncultured Clostridiaceae bacterium | reverse complement strand
ACTTCCTCCGACTGCCTTGCCCGAGCCGAGAGCAACGCCTCGTTTACAGCCGCCGCAATCCATGCGCAGCTCATACCATCGAAGGACTTTGCCAACGATGCCACATCAATGTCTCCCGCCAATGGTGTTTCCTTTAAATACAGTCGGATTAGCTCCTCTCTGGTATTCCGATCTGGATTTTTTATGACATATTTCCTATCAAACCTGCCCGGCCGAATCAGCGCCGAATCCAAATCCTGGGCATTGTTCGTCGCCGCCACCACCAAAACGCCCCGGCTATGCCCCGCAAAGCCATCCAGCTCATTCAGCAGCGCGGTTACCATGCGGTTATTTTCCTTATCAATTGCCTGCCCCGCATAATTCCTGCGCTCTCCTAACCCGTCAAATTCATCAATAAACACAATGCAGGGCGCACATTTTCTGGCTCTGCGAAACAATGCTTTAATTTTCGCCGGACCGATGGACATATACATACTCTGAAAATCCGTTGCCTTGGCGGCAATAAAATTCACATCCGTCTCACCGGCCAGCGCTCTGGCAAGCAGTGTCTTTCCGTTTCCCGGCGGTCCTACCAGTAAAATACCGTTGGGCTGCCGGATGCCCCTTTTCTGAAACTCGGCCGGATGCTTTAACAGCTCCACCAATTGGGACAACTCCTCCTTCACCTCTTCCATGCCCGCCACGTCAGAAAAATGACAGTCCACATTTTTTACCACAGGAAACTGCTTTCTTGTGAAACGGTAGACCACAACAAAAATACCCACAAACAGTCCGATAAATATCAAGTCAATCAGCAAGTCCATGATGAGATAAATGATATCCGAAGCTCCATATGACTGTGTCACCGCCACATCATGGAGCAGCAAAAACTCTTTAAAATCCTGGGTCCCAGGGTTATCCGTCACATAGTCCGATGCATCGCCCTGCTTCTTAAAATAAACCTTATCCTCCGCAATGGACGCCTCTGATACCTGTCCGGTCAAAACCGCATCATAAAAGCTGCTGTACGATACTTCCTCCGCCGTATTGCGGCCTGTAAAATAAAAAGCCGTAAGGGCACCTGCCAGGACAAGCACGACAGCAAGTATTTTTATTTTTTTATTTCTGCAGTTTTTCATAAGCCTGTTCCTTCCTAATATCTCATGTACTGCCATTCATTATAGCATATATATAAACTTCCCAATTAAATAATATAATCAAGCCCTTGCTCCGCCTGCCAACCCAATATATCCTCTAATGTGATATTGTCAACCACCTGATTCACCGCATCATAAATCTGCTGCCAAATCCGTATGGTCACACACATTTCCATACGGTCACAGCTTCCCCCCTCTGCGACACAGTCCACAGGTGCCAGGCTTCCCTCCGTCTGCCTTAAAATCATGCCTACCGTATACTCAGAGGGTTGTTTTTTTAACTGATATCCTCCCTGAGCTCCCCGGACACTTTTTACATAGCCGGCCTTATTCAAAATCGATATAATCTGCTCCAAATATTTCTCTGAAATCTGCTGTCTGGCCGCAATATCCTTTAAACTCACCGGAGAATCCCCATTATGCGCTGCCAAATCCAGCATGAGACGCAGGGCATATCTTCCCTTTGTTGATATCTTCATCCATAAAACCTCCTCTATCATATCCTATTAGGCGTTTGCGAAACTTACATTTATCTACTGATATATTGTGCAATATGGCATCACAGGATAGTTCCTCCACCCATGACCACGTCCCCGTCATAAAGCACCGCCGCCTGTCCATTCGTAATCCCCCGCTGGGGTTCATCAAATTCTACTCTGATGCTATCCTCGGAAAGGGGTGTAACCGTTGCCCAGGCCTCCTGCTGCTTATAGCGGATTTTTACCTTACACCGGAAGCTGTCCGACAGCGGCTCTGCAGAAATCCAGTTCACATCCCCGGCGGTAAACGCCGTGGTAAACAGCCTGTCATTTTTCCCCAGAACCACCTGGTTCTTCTCCATGCTCCTGCCGCACACATATAAAGGCTCCGGTAACGACAGGCCTAAGCCCCTTCGCTGCCCTATCGTATAGCGGATGATTCCCTTATGCCTTCCCATCACCGTGCCGTCCTCCAGCACGAAATCCCCCTCCGGGAAGTTCATGCCGCTGTATTCTTCAATAAAACGGGCATAATCTCCATCCCTGACAAAACAAATGTCCTGGCTGTCGCTTTTGTGTGCATTAGAAAAGCCCTGTTTCTCCGCCAGCTCACGAATTTCCTCCTTTTGATATTCACCCAGGGGAAACAGGGTATGGGCAAGCTGCTCCTGGGTAAGGTTATACAGGACATAGCTCTGATCCTTGGCAGCATCTATCCCCTTCTTTAGCAGATAACGCCCGCTCTTGTCATCATAGGCAATACGGGCATAATGCCCCGTCACTACATAGTCACAGCCGAATTTATACATTTCCTCCATCAGCTTTTCAAACTTCATGTACCGGTTACATATAATACAGGGATTCGGAGTTGCCCCTGCGGCATAGGTTTCTACAAACCGCTTAATCACCTGTTGTTCAAATTCCTTCTGAAAATCAAACACATAATGAGTCATACCCATAGCTTCTGCCACTGCCCTGGCATCCTCTGCATCGCTGTCGGAAGCAGTCTGCTCTCCCATGTAGAGCTTCATCGTAGCCCCTACGCATATATAGCCCTGCTCCTTCATCAGATACGCAGCCACGCTGGAATCAACACCCCTGCACATGGCTATCGTTCGATTTGTGGCCGT
>CAMWOF010000353.1 GCA_947175805.1 uncultured Clostridiaceae bacterium | reverse complement strand
AGCATGGCCCGGTTGATTATTGGACAGAATTTACAAAAATCGCATATTTAAGTAAAATCAACCTGCATCTCACAATTCCCAGAATTGCGAATGGCATTTCCCAGCGCTGCTTTGACATCATGGCGGCCGGAGGTTTTCTGATGGCAAATTACCGCGACGCCATGATAAATCTTTTTGAACCGGATGTTGATTTCGTCATGTATACCGACATTGAAGAGCTGGTGGAAAAGGCGCATTACTATCTCGCCCATGACAAAGAAAGGGAACAGATTGCCCGACACGGATGCGAAACTGTTATAAAAAACCATACGTGCGCACACCGCGCCCAGGAGATAATTATGGAATTAACAGAGGCCGGTTTCACACCATAAAACCGGCCTTCCCTTATTCCTCACTTATTATTTCACTCTGCCTGAGTATATCTATAATTGCAACGTCAAATGAAAAATATTGCTTCACTTTATGATATCCATTTTCAGCAATCTCCCGCCGTTCCTCGTCATGCTCCAAATAATATGTTATCATTTCTAGCAAATGCGGAATGCTTTCATATACTACTAAATCCTTACCGACATCAAAATATTCAGGGAGTTCTGCCTGATAGTTGGTCAGCAAAAATCCACCGCATCCCATAATATCAAACATCCGAAGGGGCAGTCCGTTTCTGATAGATTTGGACGTTATATTTAAATTAATTTTGCTGTCCCTGAATATAAAGGGCATTTCCTCGTAATAACCTGCTGTCCCTTGATTATATTTGCTCAGATTTCGAGGCAGCGGACTGTGCGTATACAGCTTAAAATCCATTCCGGCATCCGCAATTGCTTCCGCTATACGAAGCCGCTCTATCTGCGTACATTTCTGTCCCAGATAAACCTGGGAGACAACATTTTTATAATTATGCGTATAATCCTCCGTCTGTGTCCATCTGGCAACATCAGCAAACTCTTCTGCCATTTCTTCAGATAAAACCTCTTCTAAAAAATTGTATCCGTATACCTGAAGCTGCGCCTCCATAATACCATCAAAATAACCTCTCATATAATCCGGCATCCCCTGCACCTCGTCATAATGACATTCCTGTACATACATGGAGCCCAAAAAAGAAACGTCTGCATCATAGTTACGGTTCGGATGCCTTTTCTTTTTTGTTTCCTCCCACTCATACATACAGGTTGCCAGCGGATAATAGAAAATATGCCCCGGATTCTGTTCTGCAAACTCCTGATATAACAATCTGTCAAATATGAAAATATAATTACAGCAATTACGAATAGCGCTGGAATACAAATGATACGCAGGACTGTCCATCACCCAGCTTATATACTTAATGCGGTATATCTGACAAACCTTAGATACAATAGGAATAAAATTATGAGAAAAAACAAAATCATACTGGTTAGCGCTTAATTTTGCCTGGAGCAGCTCCAAACATTCACTGGAATAGTCCGCACCTGCAAATTCATAAAAACAAGAATCTACCTGAAATCCCAGCCTAACAAAAGCGCTTTCTATTCCCTTCTCACAAACGCCATTCCACTTGCAAAATAAAACTCTCATACTCTATCCTCTATTTTGTGAAGTACTTCCTCCAGCATGGGAACTGCTTTTGCTGCTGCATCCTCAATTCCCCTGTAATAATCAAGCATCTTCTTATACAGCCTGAGCATCTCCTCTGTCGGGTCTTCCTTGGTAAAAAGAATATCCTGCAATGCCTCCTGCTCTGACTGTACAATATCTAAACCTATAATACTTCTCCCGGCATGGCTCTCATAAAGTGCCTGAAACTCGTCCATTGTCCTTTCCACTCTGTCAAGCTCCGGATGTTCAAGTCCATACTGTTCTAATAACCGAATACCCCGCTCCATATCCGTAATCGCAGACAGACACATCCGCTTTACCTTTTTCATATAAGAAAACAATGAATGATATGCGTCTGTCAGCTTTGCCTGCTGCTCTGGCTCCATTAACGGCGGCACTGCGTTCATCAACCTGTCACCATCAATATGGGTATTTCCATAGGCAGCCATGGCATCTGCCAAAGACATATGCTCCATGCCCTGAAGATAAGCGCCGCCCTCTGTGGCATTAATAAAAGTAACCTCTGAGTGATACTGCGCATATGCACGATAAAAATCAATGTAAGATTTTAGGTGCACCTGTGTATATACAGGCGAGCCATAAAAACCCGGAACCTCTAATATTTCATCTTCATTTGCTGACAAATCCACATCTTCTCCACCCGCATGGATTTTCTGTTCTGATAAAGCTAAATCCTGACCTATCAAAATAATACGTCTGCTGCCCAAATACATACCTATGCTGACTGCCACTGTAGCTACAGACCCGCCATTATCCAGGCTGGCCAAATCACTTCCACACATCTGGAATAATTCTTTTGCATAAGAGTATATGGTTGAACAAAAAATCAGTCTTGCACGTGATATTTTCTGCAGCGCCTGATGATTTGCCGTAGTACATAAAAACCAGGGCACAGCATCAATCCCCTTGACATCAAATAAATCTACCGGTTTTTCCGCATCCACAGTTACATATGCATGTGGCACAATATCATGCTTTGCCAAAAAACCCGCTACTCTGTCTACTGCCAAAATAAATGCCCGATTTCCATACTCTTTTAACTGTTCCACATTTTTTTCTAGTGACGGACCGCCTGCCACAACAATCACCGGTGTATCCTCTGACAGCATCCCTTTAAACCGACATATGGAATCTCCGGAATATATAT
>CAMWOF010000352.1 GCA_947175805.1 uncultured Clostridiaceae bacterium | reverse complement strand
CAGAATTCTTTTCTATTTCAACAAAATTTACAATTTCGTCAACTTTCTTTGCATTATCAGCCGAAAAATCTGCACTTTGAGAAATTGTTTTATCTGTCTGTGCAACAAGTTCTTTTCCCTTTTCAACAGATGTCAGGGAATGTGCGATTACATCGTGTATCTTCGCACTTGCCTGTGAACTGCTGGCTGAAAGTGTACCAATCTCATCGGCAACTACCGCAAATCCCCTTCCAGCTTCCCCTGCTCTTGCAGCTTCGATTGATGCATTTAATGCGAGCAGATTGGTCTGGCTTGCAATTGCATTAATCTCCGTTACAAATCCGGCAATTTCATCATAGCAGCCTGCTATCTCGTCTATTGCCATGACCAGCTCATTCATTTCTGTATTTCCAACTGACAAACATTCATTTACACTATCCGTATTTGCTTTGATAGAAACCGCAAGTTCGGCAATCTTCTCCATATTATCTGTCAGATTCTTCATTTCCCCTGACGCATTCATAACAGATTCACTCTGCATTGTCGCCGTACAGGCAACATTCTCACTTGTTTGCGATAAGTTTTCCGAATATTGGAGCACCGTTGCCGCCTGCTCATTTATTTCTGCAAAGCTTTCATTCAGTACTTCCATAATGCCAATCAATGCCGTTTTTATTTTTTCATAGTCTCCTTCATACTCCCCATCAATGCTGAAATCCAGATCCTTCTCCGAAATAGAAGTTACAGTATTGGAAATCTCTGAAATATAATGCTGCAGCCCTTGCATTGTTTTGTTAAGCGCTACTGACAGTGCGTTTACTTCCTGCGACTGTTCATCTACACGGAAAATGTAATCCAATTCGCCTTCTGATATTTTGCTCACATTTGCTGCCAGTTCTTCAAGTGGTGAAAACATCGGGCTGATTCCACTGCTCAACTGCCGCTTCGCCCATTGCCCCAGAACAACACCCAATACGGCTGTCAGTATAACAATCAAAATAATTACTACGCTTATCAATTTAAGAGAGATTACAGCAATCACACTCCAACCTGTCGTTTCCGCAGTGTTGCAGATTGCAAATTTTAATCCGCCACTATAATCCCAGATTAGTTTTGTTGCTAACTTCTTTTCATACACACTTTTATATTTTCCGTTCAAAGCATCTGATATCGTCGTGCTTTTTTCATTACTCAGTGCAATATCTTCATTCGGATGTGTTAAGATGGTCTCTTCCGCTGACACTAAAAACACATAATCCCCGCCATTGTAAGAACTTTCAATCAGAGTGACCAGATCATCCATATACATATCCATTCCTGCTACACCAATAATTTCGCCATCCCTATATATCGCTTTCGAAAGGGTAATACAGATATTGCCCGATTGTTCATCCATGTATGGCTCCGTTACATATACGCCCTGCGTACTTTGCGCACCTGTGAACCATGCACGTTCAGACACTACAAAATCAGCCTTTGGCAGCCATCCGCCGGACATATAAGTCATAATTCCATCTGAATAGATTACATCGTCCTGCTCTACACAGACATATACTGCCGACACATCATCATACTGTTCCACCAGCGCATCCACATACGCATAATAGTCTGAATCCACCATTCCGGAAGAGGCCCCTGTTGCAACAGTATTGATAAATGCTATTTTTTCTGACATTGTATTATCTATTTGTGAGCTATATAGCTGCACCTGCTTACTATTATCCTTTATTGTATAAGAAATAATGATCGCAAGTACCGTTATCCCGGTCAAAAAACATAAACCGAAGATAATTCCCCTGATTGACAGACCTGCTCTCTTGTTGACATTTGAACTAAGTTTTTGTAATTCCATTCTGCAATCTCCTTCACGTTTGTATAGTAAATATTCCCTGTTCCGGGGCACATTCTCATTAAAATCACAACTTAAAATAGGAAACGGATTCTTTCAGCTCCTCAGATATGTTATCCGTATCTATTGCCTGCGTATTTATCATTTCAATATTTTTCCTCAACTCTTCTATAGATGCTGTCGTTTCCTGGCAACTTGCAGTATTTTGTTCTGATATGGCGGACAGGCTGCTCATTTCGTCAAGCACCTTTCCCTTATCCCGATTCAGGACATCGCTTTCCGTTGATATATTATGAATCGTATCAACCGTATTTTGAATCTTATCACTGACTTTATCAAAGCTTTCGCTCACCGTAGCCAGTGCATCTCCCTCCGAATCAATGGCATTTTTAATCTCATTTGCTGAGTCATCTGATTCCCCGGCTAACGTTTGTATGGAGGATGCAACAACAGCAAAACCTCATTGATGACTTCAATTTCCCGTGCCTGTGCCTCTGTTGCTGCCGCACTTTCAGCAATGGAAGAAATGCTTTCTCTCACATTCTGAGCCAGCCGCCCATTTCAACCTATTATATCATCTCATAAAAAGCATGACAAGACTACCATTTCTTATCCTTCATATAAATCACTTAACTGTTGGAATGAATATCTACACTTTTTTTTCTAATAATTTTTTATACAGGCAATCTATACAAATGGCTCCAAAGGGTGCTGTAATAAGAATGGATAACACTGCAACTGTCAGTACAGTCTGCCCACAAGCCAACCCCATGGAAAGAGGTATTGCACCAATAGCCGCCTGTACTGTGGCTTTAGGAGTATACGCTAGCATACAGAACAATTTTTCCTGTCTTGTAAGCTTTGTTTTTATCAAAGCCACTGCCACCCCAAACATCCTAAAAACCAAAGCCCCTATAACCA
>CAMWOF010000351.1 GCA_947175805.1 uncultured Clostridiaceae bacterium | reverse complement strand
TTTGGCGGTCCCGATATTTTTCACCCTCACGTTGGCGCCATACCGCTGGTTCAGATACTCCACATACTGCTCCTCCTGCGATGCGGAACTATTTTCTGCGGTCTGCTTTACGGTGTCTGCAAAACTGGTTTTCCCTGTGACATTATTTTTCTGTGCCTTATTCGCATACTGGTACATACCCGCTAAAACACCGTTTAGTCCTAAAACACTCATTGCTTTCTCCTTTCCTGTAACAACACGGTTACGCTAAATTCATTTTTCTTTGCTTTAATGTCCACATCTCCCATGTATTTATCTACTTCACGCTTTACATTGGATAACCCAATACCATGCAGAGATATATCCTTTTCCTTAGTGGAAAGTGGAAGATTCGTTTTTGTATCAAATGTCACCTCCCCCTCAAATGAATTTTTTACATTTATCAGATAAAACTTTTTCTTCTGCCTGCCAGAAAGATAAATGTATTTTTTTCCCGCTTCCATTTTTTCACAGGCTTCAAGGGCATTTTGCAGAAGATTGTTGATAATAACTCCAATGTCATATGCGTTATAACCCTCTGATTTGGGATAGGAAAACTCCGACTGAAACTGTATTCCCTGTTTCTCTGCGGCTTTCTGCTTATCATTCACAATCACGTCTGTAACATTATTTCCCGTTTTAATGGTAAGCTCAAAAACATTCATGCTTTCGTCCATTTGGTCTATATACTGCTCTATATCCTCATAGCTGCCATTTCTGACAAGCCCTTTGATATTTGTCAAATGGTTTTTCATTTCATGCTTCATCTGACGTATGCCGTTATAAAACTGTTCCACTTCGTCCATCCGCTCCTGTATGGCGTGAACCTGCTGCTGTTCTACAAAATACTTTTCCTTTTCCTCCTGTAAGCCTATCATTTTCTGGTAGGACACTATTGTAATTAAAATTCCCGCATAAAACAGCGCAGCAACCATAGGCACAATCGCAAGAAATACTGGGAATCGTTCATAAAGCTGAAACACCAGATTTTCATTCACGATTATTAAAATATTAAAAATAATGTTTACAAATAAAATTCCGGTTATCGGTATTAAGAGCAGGTAACACAATTCTTTTATATGCAGTTTCATTGTTTTTTTCTTCAACAAGCGTCCCACAGCGTACAGCATAGCGAAAAACAGGATAAGTTGTAACACCGTAACAAAAATAAAATTCAATGCTGCATTACGAAAAACAGCTGCGACATTTCCTGTAAGTTCTGCTTTATGCTCAAGACTTTTCCCCAAAAAATAGCTTATGCTTCTCATAATCAGCACACTCAGATTTTTAACACAGAAAAAAATCACTCCCAAAAGAAGTGTAAATTGCCTATCCATATCTAAAAATTTGGATGCAGCTACTAAAAGCACAAGCACAATAATCATACACAGCCAGCCATATATAGAAGTTGTCATATTTACAAAATACATAACTGCATAAATCAAAAACACCATAAGAACCTTTTTAATTCTGCTTTTTCCCTGTTCTTTTCGCTCTATCATAAAAGGATAGAAAAAGGCTGCCATAGAGACCGCAAATAAAAGTATCTCAATTTTTACTGTAATATTCACAACCAGACTATAACCTGCTTCATTCAATGTTCAACCCTCCTACTGCATAAAGCGCAGATATGCCTTTACAAAGTCCTCATACTTATATTTTGAAAGGGGCAGTTTATCCCCGTTTGTAAGTATTATTTCTGTCCTGCTGTATTCGTCCACATAGGAGAGGTTGACAAGATAGCCTTTGTGTATGCGGCAAAAATACCCCTGCAATTCTTCTTCAAGTTCCCCGATTTTTGCATAATATTCCAGCCTACGCAAGCTGGCTTGTTCCCTATCTTTTGTATAAATCACTATTTTATGGCCTTGGCTTTCCATGTAGTAAATATTGTCTAACGATACGGCTTTATTTGCCCCGGCGTACTGGATAACCAGAGCTTTCTTTTTCTGCTTCGCTTCGGATAAAATCTTATCCTGTGCCCGGCTGAAAACCTCCGCAAATTTCTGTTCATTCACAGGCTTTACCAGATACCCACATGCGTCCACATCAAATGCGTCATAAACATATTTTTCATAGCCTGTAACGAAAATAATAACAGGCTGTCTAATCTGCTCCATACTCCTAATCCGTCTTGCCATTCCCATACCGTCCATGCCGGATGCAGAACTATTCAACTCTATATCTAAGAACAGTAAATCATGTTCCATACCGCTTGACAGATATTCATCAGCAGAAGCATACTCCATAATTTCACATTCTGTATTCTGCTCTCTGATAAGCGAAGTAAGATAACTTCTTATGTTCTTTTCATCATCACATATTGCAATTTTTATCATATGCCCTCCTTTGGCTCTCATTTAAAATATCGGAAATATAAAAATTTACCTAATGCCGATTGCATGAAAACACGATTTGATAACACAACTGGACAAAAAAAGACAGCCCAGACCTTTCCCATAGGTCTATGGCTGCCCTTTCGCTGTCTTTCTGCTAACAGTCCTTATTTTCTTAGCTGAAATTGTGCAATTGTATCCATCAGCCTTTGTGCGCATTCTCCTAACTGAGACGAAATTGCAGAATTTTCCTCGGCACTGGCCGCATTATCCTCTACCATTCCACTAATTTTTGTAATATTTGCAAAAATTTCATCCACAGAATTCTTTTCTATTTCAACAAAATTTACAATTTCGTCAACTTTCTTTGCATGATCAGCAGAAAAATCTGCACTTTGAGAAATTGTTTTATCTT
>CAMWOF010000350.1 GCA_947175805.1 uncultured Clostridiaceae bacterium | reverse complement strand
AAAACAAAAAGCTAAGTAATGATTTAGAAATACATATAATAAAATTAAATAAATATTGATTTTTTCCTTTTTTCATTAACAGTCACCCTCCTTTTCACTTATCAATGTCCCATAAATTTATCTGATTGAAAAAACCTTATTGGATTATACCCTTCACCTTTAATATGCTTAAAACAATGCCAAGGATTAACCCACCTGTATAACCAAATGTCATTTCCCTTGTCCAGCAGAGAAATGCTTCTGACTGTAAACTAACTTTTCCTTTCTTGGAAATATCATATCGAACTTCCGTAACATCTCCTACACTCAACTTTCTATTTTTAAGGTCTGCATCATCAATATATTCTACTCCATTAACCGAATAGGAAACTTTGTACTTATGAAACCTGCGAAATCTTGGTACGCCAATAACAACAATTCCGGTTGCCAGTTTAATATCCCCTAAATCTTCAATAATGATTGCTTCTGTTTTTATTGCTTCTCTATAACATTTTGAAGCGCCAAGATATGCCAGTAAAAATAGAATATAAACCAGCAACACAAACAAAATCACAATTCCAATTACAATATACCCTATAATGCTCATTTTGGTTCCTTTCTACAATACTGATAAATACTTTGAACAACCGCTTTACTGGCATCCGCTGCCGCCTCTTTATTCAAATACACATCTGCAACTGCTTCCGCAAAAGTCTCCCCATAGGAAATCCCTCCATCTGCCTGTTCCCCTCTGGCATATCCGGAAATGCTGCTGCGAAATTCCTCCTCCGTACCGGTATAATAATATTCGTGTTTCCAGATATCATAAGCCTTCTCAAGCACCATTCTTGCCACATTCTGATTCACACTTAACTGGTCTGTGACATATCTGCTATAAGCCTCCTCATTCTCTTCTGTGATGTAATAAAAGGTTTCCAATCCAAACTGTTGCATGGCAATCACGTTTAACAGTTGATGCCCCAATTCATGTACCACAATCGAAGTGATATCCGAGCCCTCTGGCCAGTAGCCGGTTTCCACCTGACATTCACAATCCCTTAACAGCTTTTTGCGGTTTCTAAACTTCGCTGCATTTAAAATAATCTCATATTTCACCACAAAGGGATATCGCCCAAATTCTTCATTAATTATAAATTCTGTATTTTGTGTAACGGCAATATTTCCCGCCTTAGCATTTTCAAAATTACCCAGAGACAAATTCGTAATGGTTCCATATAACTGTGGATACGCTTCATACATATAAGAAAATGCTTTCTGGATATCCTTGGCCGTCTCCTCATCGATTTCCCCAAGATTAACAGCCAATATATCAAAATCCTTCTCCATCTGTAATTCAATTTTTTCAACCGGGGGATTAGAATACTTCCCCCTCTGCCTGATTCCATACTCCCTTATTACCTGTCTGGCCTCTTCCTCTGAAGAAACATACGCAATGTACTGTTTATCATGTTCGATAACGGTTGCTATGCCCTCCCGCAGAGAGTCCCTGCTCCAGACCTCCTCTGTCGTTATATTCTCTTTTATTGTTTGATAAGCAAATTCCGGTAGTTTATCCCATATTACCAGAAGGAATATAACAGCCACTATCAATATGCACAGGATTACAGCCAATACACAGTACCAGTTTACAGGCCGAATTGATTTTCCTTCGGTGTTTCTGCGTCTTTCCATATTTCTACTCTTCCTATGCAAAGCTTCCTATTTCCAAAACCTAGTTGTGCAATTATCTAACTTATAAATGTAGTAATAATTTTATACAAACAGAACATAGCAACAACGATATCATAAAACAAATTAATCAACTTGTTTTCTTTATGCAAATAAAAACCAAATAGAATAGTGAACAACAAGCCTATCAAACCAAGTAGCCGAATCACTAAAACAGCATCACTATCCCAATCTCCCCATACCGTGCGTGGTATACACAAAAACAAAAGGAATGACCATATCAACAACAGTAAATTAACTATATATATTATTATCTTCCTTTTCATTTTAATCTCCTCATGCTAACAATATAGACTCCTCATGACGATATATTGTATCTCTATAACTTGTATCCTATTTGAAGATAAAGAACTCCTTGATTGTCTCCATTGACAACTCAACATCTTCATCAATCGCACTCGCCTGCACACTGTAATAGGCATTCCCTTCTCCTACATCACAGGCCGCATAAATCCGTTGATAATCTTGTCCCTCAAAATCATAGTGCGCCACAATATAGTAGCAGGTGTTTCCCTCTATATCCATCGTCTGTATTTTCACTTGCTCCTTTATAGAGTCAAGCATCCAATCCCGCTCATTTTCAATATAATTCATTGCACTTTCTACAAATGCATCCGTGACATTCAAGCTGCAGTCAACATAAATGGCATACCCTTCTGATGCAAAGCTTTCCGCTTGGGAGTTTTCCCAGTCATTGACTCCCTGCGAATAAAAGATTTCCGGCACCAAAAAGGTAATCGTGCCTCCTGCGACGCTCAACGTACTCTCCTCTTTTTTTTCTCCCATAGAAGCGGACTGATTTGCCTTCACTGACTGCTCCATAATATCATCCAGAGTGGAATCCGGCTCATCTGTAGCCTGTGCCGTTGATGTGATATCTGCAAATATATGTAGCAAATCCTCATCCGTCAAGCTATCTGACTCTATCACAATCTGTCCTCCCAAACTCTTGTCCGTATCTGCTGCCTGAGTATATCCCACAAAACATTTATCCCCTGGCAGATCCACGAGAAAATACGCATATTTTTTGCCGTTAAGCTCAGTCTCCTTAATGT
>CAMWOF010000349.1 GCA_947175805.1 uncultured Clostridiaceae bacterium | reverse complement strand
CTTTTAAACCTTTCATAATATTATTTTTGAAGCCCTGTTTATTCCCTATCAGTAAATGCATCCCGGACAGCGATAAACTTTATAAAACATATAATAATTTTTTTTCTGCAAAAGGTCAAGCGCAATGATAAACCAGCAATCACGTATTCCTACTCAATGGACTTTAAAGACTCCGCCATATTAATGTTCCCCAGCTTGGCATACATGACCGCATCCACCAGCAGCGCAAACACGAAGGTCAGAAGAATACTCATGATATAGCTTCCGGCTTTAATATGGATATCAAAGGAAATCAGGTCTATATCAATGCTGGCAATCACGAAATGATGCAGCCATTTCCCAATGAGCAGACCCACAGCCGTGCCGATGGCTGTCAGCAGCATATTTTCCCGGAACACATACTGTGCCGTTTCCCCTGCGTAAAAGCCCAGCACCTTGATAGTGGCAATCTCACGAATCCGCTCCGTAATATTAATATTGGTCAAGTTGTAGAGCACAATAAACGCCAGTGCGCCGGCACAGAAGATGACCAGCAGTACCACCGCATCCAGGCTTCCCATCATATTGTCAATTCTTGTCCGCAAATCCTCCGTTACCGTCACCTGCAGCACTTCATCGTTTTCCGTGTAAGCGGCGGCAATTTTATGGATGTCCTGCGTGTCCACAGTCTTTACACAGAGCCACTTGTATTCCGGCTCACTTTCGATTCCCTGCTGATAGGTCTTCCGGGAAATATAAATATAATTATAAACATAATTTTCCGTAATTCCCGTAATGGTTACCGTGAAGCTCTTCATATCCCCGTCTCTCACAGTCACCGAATCGCCCACCTTCAGATTGCATTTGTCCGCAAGCTTTTTATTTACCACAGCTTCTCCAAAGGAAGGATACGCAAGCTTTTGCCCATCTGCAGAGAATAAATGCCAAAAATTATTTACTGTTTCTTCATCCTCTGGAACGATGAGGTTTGCCTGTTTGATTGCTTTACCGTTTATCACATCCACCGTTTCCTGGCAAAGAAACATATCCTCTTCCACCATATTTTGAAACTTTTCCCGAAATTCCTCCATGTCCCCCTCTGCCACCGGGTCAGTCAAAATCACCTCCAGGTCATAGGTCTGGATTTTGTCATACTGGTTCTCCGCAATATTTACAATAGAATCCTTGATGCCATAGCCCGTGAGCAGCAGCGCCGTACACCCACTGATGCCCAGTACCATCATGAAAAACCGCTTTTTATACCGGAGCACATTGCGGGCAGAAACCTTTTTTAAAAAGGACAACCGATTCCACAGGGGCGTGATATATTCCAGAAAAATGCGCTTTCCGCTCTTTGGCGCCTTCGGGCGCATAAGCGAAGCGGGAACGCTGGCACATTCCACATAACAGGAAAACACCGTAGCGCCCACAGAGCAAAGCAATGCTGCTGCAGTAGAAAACAGAAGCATAGCGCCGTCAAATACCAGGTGTGTACCGCACACCTCATACATAATGCCATAGGCATTCCAGATAATATAGGGAAATACCGTGCTTCCTATTAGAAAGCCGAGCAGTCCTCCCACAAAAGCACTGCTTCCTGCATAGAAAATGTATTCTCCCATAATGGACGCCTTGCTGTAGCCAAGCGCCTTTAAAACCCCTATCTGCGTTCTCTGCTCATCCACCATGCGGTTCATGGTTGTTATGCAGACCAGAAGCGCTACCAGAAAGAAAAACACCGGAAACACGCCCGCTATATTATCCACAATCATCGAATCGCTCTCAAAACAGGCAAAACCAATATTGTCTCCCCTGCCCAGCATATAATAATCCGGTGCGGGAATATCCGCAATCTCCTGCTTTGCATCCGCAAGCTCGGCATCCGCATCGGCAATCTTATCCTTTCCCTCTACAAGCTCCTGCTCCGCATCTAATATTTCCTGCCTGCCGTCTGCCAGCTCTATTTCACCATCCGCTATCTCCCGCTCGCCTTTATTCAGCTTTGCCTCTCCATCCTTTATCTTCTGCCTTGCGTCGGCAAGCGCTGCCTCGGCAGCGGCCGTCTGTTCCTTATAAGCGGCATAATTTTCATCATATTCCTTCTGGGCAGCTTTTAGCTGTTTCTTTGCCGCCGCCAGCTGCTTTTTGCCCTCTTCCAGCTCCTTTTTTTTGCGGTTCAGCTCTTTTCTGGCAGCGGTCATCTGCGACATGCCCTCCTTAACTGCCTCTAAGCCCTGCTCTACCTGCGCCAGCGAGGCTTTCAGCTCCTTCTCCTGCTGATTTAACGCCTCCTCATAATATATAAGCTGACTGCCCAGGCTTTCCCGCTGGTTAGCAATGGCGGCCAGGGCCGCTTCAAGCTGTGCCTTCTGCTGCTCCAGCGTTTGCTTTTGCTCGGCAAGCGCCGCCTCATTGGTATCCAGCTCCTGCTCAGCAGCCTCAATCTTTTTAGCCCCGTCATTCACAGTCTGTTCCTGCTTTTTTATCTCTTTTTTCGCAGCGGCGATTTTCTTCTTCGCACGTTTAAACTCTGCCTCCGCTGCCTTTTTTTGCTTCTCTAATTCCGTCTCACCGTCAGCAGCTTCCTTTTTTGCATCCCGGATTTCCTTTTTGCCGTCTGCCAGCTCTTTCTTTGCATTAGAGAGCTTTTCCTCACCCTCCGACAAATCCTCTTTTGCGTTATTGAGCTTTTTCTCTCCATCTGCCAGCTCGGTCTTTGCATCCGAAAGCTTTTCCTCGCCCTCTGCCAAGGCGTCGTTTGCCTCATCCATGACGGAAGCATAGCGGATATCCACCCGCTCTGCCAC
>CAMWOF010000348.1 GCA_947175805.1 uncultured Clostridiaceae bacterium | reverse complement strand
TCATAAATCTGGCTGAAATGATTCCTTGTGTCCTCCGATATGCTGAAAAGTAATCTTTGCTGTTTCCGATGCCGCCAATACTGACATGGACGGAAGAGATGAAACAATGGCTGCCGCCGCCATCATCATGGCAAGCCCTCTTTTCAGTTTTTCTTTCAACTTCTTCAAATCTACTTACCTCCATTTTTGTGTTTTGCATAAAAAATCCCTGTGGTATACAGGGTTAGTAAACTGGTGGTTCTATTGTTCCAGTCGAAAATGGATAGCCACCAGCTTCTTATTGTTTTTTCAGCTGGTAATCGGCTGGTAACTTAAAGGGGTAGGGTGTGGGAAGGGGGAAACGATAAAAAGGCTATCCACAAAAGAGCATAAATGCCCCACGGCGGAAAGCTCTATTTTTCTATCGTTCTCTGTCTTTGCTCCGCTCCCGTTTCCGGTACAGTTCCAGTGCCTTTACAATCGTATCTTCCATCTGTTTCGCAGGCGTCCCCGGTGAAAAAAATTTGCTGATACGCTCTTTCGGCATACGAAACTGTTCCTTCTGGTTTCCCTTTTCCTCTGACAAAATAGAGAGGATTACATCTTCATTCAGCCTCCCTTCCTCTGAAAATTTACGCATTTTAATTGCCTGTGCATGGCTCGGTGTGCAGTCCTCCAACTGCATGGTGTCAAGCAGTGTGGTTTGTTGTTCTTTCGGCAGGTAAGACAACTCTACCGCCGGACGTATGGCAATTTTACCGCTATCAACCATATCCAGAATGGGCGTGATTAGCTCAGTTAAACGGATATAGCGACGAATTTGGTCTTGACTTTCTCCTACTTGCTCTCCTAATAGCTGTCTCGATGTCTTTCCTTGCGACTTCTGTGCCAATGGCACAGAAGTTAAATCTGTACGCTGTCCCTGCCTTTTCATTGCGTCCAACTTCAGCTTATAAGCAAACGCTTTCTCTGACGGTAATATCTGCTCCCTCTGTAAGTTAGAGTCAACCATAATTATTATGGCTTCATCATCTGTCAAGTTGCGAACAATACAGGGTATCTCTTTTTTCTCTGCAAGTTCACTTGCCATTTTTCGCCTGTGTCCGGCTATCATTTCATAACCGCCCTCCGGCTTTTCCCTGACAAGCGCAGGAACAAGAACACCATACAGTTTCACGCTCTCTGCCATATCCGCCATACTTTCGTCCATTTTCTCCTTAAATGGGTGATTGGGAAAATCGCTGATTTCTTCCAGAGGAATTTCCCTGACGGATTCCCGGTTTGCGTTATCCCGTTCCTCCTGTGTACTGAACAAATCAGCGGCTGAGGGAAGCGGCATTTTTATTTCTTTCGCCACTGCGTAACACCTCCCTCGTAAATGCTTCATACGCCTTTGCTGCTGCACCGTTTTTGTCATAGCTGTAAATGCTCTGTCCGGCTGCGCTGGTTTCTGCTGCCTTTACCGCAATGGGAATGACAGTCTGGTACACTTTAATTACCCTCCCGTAATTCTGCCTTAGATTGTCGGCTGTGGCACGGGCAAGGTTTGTTCTCATATCTGCCAGCGTCAACAATACCCCGTCTACCTTCAGTCCGGGATTAATCTGCCGCTGCACTTTGCTTATGGTTTTCATAAGCTGTGTCATTCCCTTTAAAGGGAGATAATGAGCCTGTACCGGAACAACCACGCTGTCTGCTGCCGCAAGTGCATTAATGGTAAGCATACCCAAACTCGGCATACAGTCAATCAGGATATAGTCATAATCCTTTTTCAGTTCATTTAGATAAGATTTCATAGTGAACTCTCGGCTCATGGCATTTACAAGCGTCATTTCCATGCCAGATAACTCGATATTTGCCGGAATCAGGTCTACTCCCTCATCATGGTGTAAAATTCCCTCACCTGCTTCAATCGGTTCGTCACGGATAATCTTTTCCATCTGCGTTGACAGGGTAACAGAAAGATTATCTTGGTCTACCCACCCCAAAGAGGTTGTCAAATCCCCCTGCGGATCAGCGTCCACAAGCAGCACTCTCTTTCCCTCGTTTGCAAGCCCTATCCCTAAGTTGACGGCAGTTGTTGTCTTGCCTGTTCCACCTTTCTGGTTTGCAAGAGCGATTACTTTACATTTAGACATCACGGTTTACCTCCTTTCCTGAAAAATTTAATAGCCACTTTGCATAAAGCAGAATGGCTATGTACTGGATTTTGGGCAATAAAAAAAGCCGACTGATTCTCGTTTTGAAAACCAATCGGCTATGTAAATAATATTATCTAAAGTTTTTGAAACGCTTTATTTTGTACCTTTATAAAATGGTATGCACTTTCATCCAATTTATCTATAATTTTCTGAGTATCGCTATCCTTTACTGTAATCCCAATGATTGTTTGACAATTTTTACCTAACTGGACAATACTATCTAAAAATTTCTCCATATCATTTGGAACAATACTATGTTGTACTGGTTCATCAAAAATCAATACCGTTGGATGATTTCCTGCCATATCCATAGAAACTTGTAACAAAGCCACGGTATATGCCCAAATACCTCTAATATTATCACTTGCGGAAGAATCAAATTTCATATCAAAATTTTCAATTACAGGCAAATAATTATCTTCTGAAATACCTATTTCCCTTTTATCTATGACACTCTTGTAACCATAATCTTCCAAATTAGTCACGAATTTTTTCCTTAACAGTTTTAGCTTTTTTAAATCATTATCTGAAAACTTATCTTCAGGAAGTTCCCTCTTGCCCTGCAAATACAATTTCCAATCATCAGAAAGTTTTTCAAACACTGTTTTCTTT
>CAMWOF010000347.1 GCA_947175805.1 uncultured Clostridiaceae bacterium | reverse complement strand
GAACAGCGGCTTATAGCCGCAGAGCAAACCACCAGCTAAGCTGGTGGTAATGATTTTGCAAGAAAATCAGGGAAAAATTATGGAACAAATTATGAATGAAAGAAAAGAAATGCTGTTAGAGCTGTTTGGCAGTCCCTTATATAAACCGATGAAATTAAAGGAATTGGCATATTTCTGCCAGGTAAGGCCAGAGGAGAGAAAAGTTTTTGAATCGCTTTTGGAAACGCTGGTGGCAGAAGGTAAGATTATGGTGACTGCGAAAGGAAAATACCAGCTTATGCCTAAGGAATTTATTTCCGGCGTCTATACAGGACATCCGAAGGGCTTTGGTTTCGTGGAAGCAGAGGGCGAAGAGAAAGAGTTTTTTATTTCTGAAAATGATACCATGGGTGCATTTTATCGCGATTTGGTGCTCTGTAAAATCACGAAGGATAATTCTGCAAACAGGGACAAAAAGTCAGAGGCGCAGGTTGTTAAAATTTTAAAGCATCAGGTAACGGAGCTGGTGGGCGTCTACCAGCAGAGTAAGAGCTTTGGCTTTGTCATACCAGATAACAAAAGGATAACTAAGGACATTTTTGTGTCAAAAAAAAATACCCTGGGGGCAGTGGATGGGCAGAAGGTTGTAGTGCGCATTACAGATTACGGCAGCAATGAAAAGAAGCCCGAGGGACAAATCGCGGAGATTTTAGGGCATGTCAATGATCCGGGTGTGGATATTATTTCGGTGGTCAGAGGCTATGAGCTGCCGGTGGAGTTTCCCCAGACGGTGATGGATTCGCTGGCGAAAATCCCTGATACCGTGGATTCTAAGGACATTGCAGGCAGAATGGACATCAGGGATTGGCTGACCGTCACGATTGACGGAGAGGATGCGAAGGATTTGGACGATGCAGTTACGCTGTCGGAGACGGCGGATGGCTATGAGCTGGGCGTACACATTGCAGACGTCAGCCATTATGTGGAGGAAAATTCACCATTAGATCAGGAGGCATTGAACCGGGGCACCAGCGTCTATCTCGTAGATAGAGTGATTCCTATGCTGCCGCATAAGCTGTCCAACGGTATTTGCTCTTTAAACGAGGGAGTGGACAGGCTGGCGCTTTCTTGTATCATGACCATTGACAGGCAGGGAAACGTAGTCGGCCACAAAATCTGTGAGACGGTGATTCGTGTGAACCATCGCATGAGCTACACTGATGTCAATAAAATTATTACAGAACGGGATGCAGCGTGCATGGAGAAATATGCCGACAGCGTAACGCTGTTTGAAACCATGCTGCGGCTTTCGGACATTTTACGGGAGAAGCGGACGAAGCGGGGGTCGGTAGATTTTGATTTTCCAGAGTCAAAAATTGAGTTGGATGAAAATGGGATTCCCCTTTCAGTGGCCCCTTATGAGCGTAACCGGGCACATTTGATTATTGAGGACTTTATGTTAGCGGCAAATGAGACGGTGGCAGAGGATTATTTCTGGCAGGAGCTTCCCTTTGTCTACCGCACTCATGAAGCGCCGGATGCGGAAAAGATAAAGGCGCTGCTTGTCATGATGGAAAATTACGGCTATTATTTTAAGGCATCTAAGGAGCATGTTCATCCGAAGGAGATTCAAAAGCTCTTAGCAAGGATTGCCGGTTCGCCGGAGGAGGCGGTGCTTTCGAGGCTGACGCTGCGTTCCATGAAGCAGGCAAAATATACGACAGTCTGTACAGGGCATTTTGGACTGGCTACCAATTATTACTGCCATTTTACCTCGCCAATCAGACGGTATCCCGATTTGCAGATTCACAGAATCATCAAGGAAAATCTGCACGCAAAATTGGACGAGAAGCGTATCAGGCACTATGATAAGCTTTTAATAAAGGTGGCGGATGCGAACTCAAAGGCGGAGCGCCGGGCGTCCGATGCGGAGCGGGATGTGGAGAAGATGAAGAAGGCACAGTATATGGCGGGGCATATCGGTGAGGTCTATGAGGGTGTGATTTCCGGCGTTACGGGCTGGGGCATTTACGTGGAGCTTCCGAATACTGTCGAAGGCCTGGTGCATGTGACGAATTTACTTGATGATTATTATTACTATGACGAGGAAGCATATGCTATGATAGGGGAGCGCATGGGAAAAACCTATACGCTGGGCATGAAGGTGAAGGTTTATGTGGAGCATGTCGATAAAATCAGATGGCAGATTGATTTTCTCATGTGTGATGAGACAGAAGAGGATAAGTAAACGATTTTTATGAAGGAGGCGTCATGGCGAAGGAAAAAGGGACGCGGTTAATCGCAAATAATAAAAAAGCATATCACGACTATTTTGTGGAGGAAACCTATGAGGCGGGAATCTCCCTTGCCGGCACGGAGGTAAAGTCCCTGCGGCTCGGTCAGTGCAGCATTAAGGAGTCATTTATCGGTGTGGAGAACGGAGAGGTTTTTATTTACCGCATGCATATTAACCCCTATGAAAAGGGCAATATATTCAACAAGGACCCGCTTCGTACAAGAAAGCTGCTGCTTCACAAGTATGAGATTAACAAGCTGATGGGAAAGGCAAAGGAAAAGGGCTATACACTGGTGCCGCTCAAGGTTTATTTTAAAAATAGTCTGGTGAAGGTGGAGGTAGGGCTTTGCAAGGGAAAGAAGCTCTACGATAAGCGGGAGGCAATTGCCAAGCACGACCAGCAGAGGGAAATTGCAAGGGAATTCAAAAATTCTTTTAAGTAGTTCCAATGATTGCTGTCATTTTTGCGAGATTATGTTCGGCAAATTTTTTTCCGGGATTTTCTTTTTGACAATTCGGCACTTGTTCATGTCGGTTAAGTATGCTATAATCC
>CAMWOF010000346.1 GCA_947175805.1 uncultured Clostridiaceae bacterium | reverse complement strand
CTCCCAATGCGCCGCCGCTGAAATTCAGATTGCCGCTGTAAAAAATCAGCACATCCATAATCAGCGAGCCGACCAGATTGGCAAGAAATACAATCACAAGATTGCGTAAAAGCCGCGGAACGGAAATCCGCTTATCCAGGGTTGCCATAATCATCAGACAGTTTCCGGTAAATAATTCCCCGCCCACCAGAACAATCATCAGAAGCCCGATAGGAAAAACTGCACCGCCTAATACTCTGGATAAACCTACGTTTGTCATGCTGTGTATAGCAGTGTTGCTGGTGACGCCGCCCACGGCAATAAACATTCCGGCGAGTATGCCAAGGGTAATCATTTTAGATATCGTTAGTTCTGCCTTGTCAACGGCGCCCTTCATGTTTAAATTGACAATTTCCTTTGGTGAGCGTATCTGCATATGGTATCCTCCATTTTTTAAACTGTTTTAGGTAATTGCGAAACTTATCTATAAATACAATATATCAATAGATAAATGCAAGTTTCGCAAATGCTTATAATTACAGTGTAAATGAAACCTCAGAGGAAAGCAATAAAATTTATAAATATTTGGAAAAATATAGCGGATTTTGGGTGGATTTTGTGCTAAATGGCTTGAAAGAAATGAAAATTGAGCGTATAATCATACTAGTTTGTGCCTGAATTTACAAATGTACAAAACAGTGAATCAAATTATATGAGGAGGCATGTATTTATTATGGGAGCAAATGAAAACAAGTCAGGCGGATGGCGCACGAATAAATGGATTCGCGCAGCGATTCCGGCGCTATTGCTGCACTGCAGTATCGGTACGGTATACTGCTGGTCGATTTTCAGTCAGGAGATTGCGGATTATATCGGATTTACAAAGGGTGCAACGGAGTGGGCGTTCAGCTTTGCCATCTTTTTTTTGGGGATGTCGGCAGCCTTTTTAGGAAATGTGGTGGAGAAGGATATTCACAAATCCTCTCTGATTGCCGCTATCTGTTTTGCAGCGGGTATGGCAGGCACTGGATTTTTTATCTATTATGGCGGTTTACATAAGGGAAGTACGCTGGCGCTAATCGGTATCTATGTCTGCTATGGTTTTATCATGGGTATCGGTCTTGGAACAGGCTACCTTTCGCCTGTCAAGACACTGATGCTCTGGTTTGAGGACAGAAAGGGTCTTGCCACAGGATTGGCCGTTGCAGGCTTCGGTGCGGCAAAGGCAATTGCAAGTCCGATTATGCAGGCAATGCTTGACAATCTGGGCGAGGGCGGCATTTATAAGATGTTTATCATTCTGGCATGCGTTTATTTTGTCATGATGTTTGTGGGACACCTGCTGTTAAAGAAGCCGGAGGGCTGGCATGAGCCGCAGGGTAAGGAAGAGAGAAAGAGCATTATGTCTGTAATCAAGACGAAGCCGATTGGCAACTATATCGGAATCTGGCTGATGTTCTACATTAATATTACCTGTGGTCTGGCATTGATTTCCCAGGAGAAAATGATTGTAAAGTGTATCGGTCTTGCAGGCGTGGTGGGACTGATTTCCACGGTGTCAGCCGTATTTAATGCGGGCGGGCGTCTTGGCTTTTCTGCTTGGGCGGACACCATGAAGGACCGAAATACAATTTATAAGCTGATATTTATTCTCTCCATTGCATTTACGGCATTGGTAATTGTGACAAACGGTATTCAGAACGGAGAGGGCAATACATTTTTGGTTGTCCTTGTGCTCTGCCTGATTTTCGTTGTAAATGCAGGCTACGGCGGCGGTTTCTCCAATGTGCCGACTCTGCTCTCTGACCACTACGGCATGAGCAACATCAGCGCCATTCATGGTCTTACTCTGTCAGCATGGGCATTTGCCGGACTGACCGGAAACCAGATGGCGACATGGATTGTAGGGCACTTTGGTGAGGAGGTTTCGTTAGAGCATGGGCTTGCAGACGGGACAGTGGAAACAATCATAGTAAATCCTACGGGTTATCAGCATGTGTTATATGCAACGATTGTGTTATATATTATTGCACTGATTATCTGCCTTGTCATGGTAAAGCCTACGGATAAGGCGCTGGAGGCAAAGAAGGCAAAAGCAGAAAAGAAAGCAGCCAGTGCAGAGTAAAAAGTGAAAAAGCTCCGGGCAATCCATATGTGCGAAAAACTGAACGCAATGCCCAGGAGGATGACATAAAATGGAATACAGAAAAACGCAATCACTATTTGCCATAATTAATAAATTGCGATAAAATATGTCCTAAGGGAACCCTACATCTTGTAGGGAAGCCTTAGGACATTTGTTTTTGTCAGGAATATGAAAAGTGTATTCGGACAATAAAGGGTTTGGGAGAGACAAGGGATGCTATTTTATCTGATACAGACCAATTTTGTTGTTTTTACAATATTAGTATTTTTGTACATTTTCCTGTTGACCAATCAGACCATAGAGAAGCAGACGACAGGATTGTTTTTGATGGCGGGTATTATTGTAAATATCCTGATGGTGGCGGATATGCTGGATTATTATTATGCCTCCCTGAATGTGCCGGTGGTGTCACGTTACATTACCTCCGCCACAGGATATACGCTCCGCCCATGTGTGATTATTTCTATATTGTTGAATCAGAATAAGGATGAAAAACGGATGAATCTCTATCTTACGATTCCGTTTGCAGTCAATGCAGCAGTGGCTTACAGCAGCATGTTTACGAGCTGGATGTTTTACTTTGACGCCAATAACCAGTTTCACAGAGGCCCTCTCTGGCTGCTTCCATTCTTATTGAGCGGCTATTATCTGCTGGTGTTGTCCTATTGGGCTTTTCAGCGGTTCCGCATCGGCGACAGGAAGGAATCGGCG
>CAMWOF010000345.1 GCA_947175805.1 uncultured Clostridiaceae bacterium | reverse complement strand
ATGCAAGGGTGGACAGCGTTGTATGTGGTACGGAAGCAAGATGGGAAAGAAACAGCCACAGCGAGGACAATTGAGGGATAGTGTAATTTTGCGAAATAAAGCATACGGCAGAATCCGGTATGATATAAGAGGAAGGAGGTAGAGAAAGAATGGATGAAAGAGGATTAAATATATTCAATAATCTTGAACGAATGAAGATTGGATTGGATGATAAGTTCAAATTTGAATGTCACATGTGTGCGAAATGTTGTTTGCATAGAGATGATGTCTTGTTGAATCCGAAGGACATTTATAATGCAGCAAAAGAACTCAATTTAACAACGGGCGAATTTGTGGAAAAGTATTGCGAGGCTTATATTGGTTCTGATTCAAGGATTCCGATAGTCAGGTTAAAGCCGAGGGGATCGGTGCACAGATGTCCACTTTTAAAAGACCGGAAGTGCATGGTGCATCGGTCTAAACCGACAGTTTGTGCAATGTACCCCATCGGAAGATGTGTGATATTGGCTGGTAAAACAGCAGCCGATATTGATATGGATTCGGTGCAGTACATTTTTAACAAGCCTGATTGTCGCGGTAGTGATGGCCCAGAAACCCATACGGTAAGAGAATGGCTGGAGTCTTTTGGTATTCCTATTGGTGATAAGTTTTTCATTTTGTGGCAAAAAAGTGTCACAAAAGTGGGCTCAGCTTTCAGAGAAATTGAAAAGAAAATAAGTGAAGAAACAATGGAAATTCTTTGGAATGCAGCATTTGTTGGGCTTTATCTGCATTATAAGACAGAACTTGATTTTATGAGTCAATTCGAAGAGAATGTACAGAATTTTACAACAATGCTACATTCAACATTCGGAGATATGTTAGAAGGGAGGGAATAGTAAAATGGATATGAGACAGGATGCACTGAGACAGGCACATGAGGCTTTTGCAGAAGGCAGAGAAGATATATTTTCTGCCATAGATGTAATTTATGATGTGCTGCAATACACTATAAAAGAAAGCCCAATTGCATTAGCGAAGGAAGAAAATTTCAGAAAAGGAGAACCACATATTCTGGATGCTTTAGAGGGAGCAGGAAAGAAAGTTCCTCTGAAAAGATATCTGGCATTTGGTTTAGAGCGAATCTCTTATGGGGATGAGATGATAACACTTTGTGGATTTTTGGAGAATAAGTATTACGCAAATGCTTATGTCGGAAAAGATGCGTATATTTGCTTCCTATATCTGATTGGGATAATTGGGATTTCACAAGGACAATCTTGGGAAGACACATTGGGTCATTTTAGGACGATTATTCCAGATGAAGAGGCATTTGATGCATTTGCGGCAAAGTGGGAATCTGATGGAAAAGGAGTAAAAAAGATAGGGGCAGTCATTCAGTTCGGGCAGAAAAAAGATTAAGAAGGAGGGAGTATTCAAAGATTATCCTTTCTATCTCTTTCCATTCGTTTTCACATAGCAGATGGCATACTGCTATTTTGAGAAAGGGAAAGGAAAAATGTATATTGCAAACATTAACGGCACAGGGTAGTTTCTGTGCCTTTTGTAATGATTTGGATGTGTTGCTCCGATAGGCATCCAAATAGAAAAATATTCAATGATACTGTGGATCTGTTTGGAGGGGCAGAGGAGAAAAACCAAAAGGATGGCATAATTTTTCTGCCGATAGACAATATCCACCCATTTAGTAATCATCCTTTTCGGTTATACGAGGGGGAACGTCTGGAAGATATGGTTGAAAGCATTAAGGAACATGGGGTACTTACGCCTGTAATAGTCCGGGAAAATACAGAGGGCTATGAAATGCTGGCGGGACATAACCGGCAGAGGGCAGGAAAGCTGGCAGGATTAAAGGAAATCCCGGCTGTTGTAAAGAAAGATCTGACAGATGAAGATGCCTATGTGTATGTGATTGAGACTAATGTAATGCAGAGAGGTTTCGTGGAACTTTTACCATCAGAGAAAGCTGCGGTGCTGGCAGAACGCTATGAGAAGGTAAGCAGTCAAGGAAAGCGGAATGATATCTTATTAGAAATTGAAAAACTGAATGGCACAGGCATGGAAGGGACTTGTGGACATGATGTCCACAAGTTAAAAAATAGAGATGCCATCGGGGAAGAATATGGTATGACCGGAAGAAATATCGCTAGATATATCCGGGTAAATCAATTGGTGCAGCCATTGAAGAACAAATTGGATGATGGTAATCTTTCGCTGGTGGCTGCTGTAGATCTCTCTTATTTGTCTGCTGAAGAACAGGAAATTGTATCTGCACTGGCAGAACAAGGAAATATCAGACTGGATGCAAAATCGGCCAAAACCATAAGGGATATGGCAGGAAAGATATCAGAGGAAAAGCTACTGGAAAATCTGTGCGGCAGAAAGAGAAATGCTTCTGGTTCAGGGAAAACAATAAAACTTCCTGCTGATTTGTATGCGAAATACTTTTCTGAAACAAAATCCGAAGATGTTTTGAAAATCATAGAAGAGGCACTTTCAGCATGTGGATTGGTCCGGCAGAGTGTAATTTTAGCTGAACAAATTACTTCAATCAATAAATCCCGGCTGATTCGGTATATGGGTAGTATAAAAAAGACCGAATATGAGGGGAAGGTCAAACAGGCGATTGGTGTACAACTAAATCTTTAACGTGAATTAATCTAAATCAGGGCAGATACATATATCTGATGAAAACACCCGGCACTTTTCTGCCGGGTGTTTGTCTGGGAAAACTCAGGTGCGATGTCGCACCACAGAAATTAATGATGAATTATCAAATCTGACGGTTATTGTAGAAATGTAAAACTATCTACAAGTCTTCTTCTCTTTTCTCTCCCATATTTTTTTCAATTTTGAAAGGAATATGG
>CAMWOF010000344.1 GCA_947175805.1 uncultured Clostridiaceae bacterium | reverse complement strand
GCCTCTGCTGATACGAAACTGTGTGCATAATCTGTACCCCGGTAGGAATCTTCCACCAGCTCAAATTCCTCGCCGTAGCGTTTTTCCAGGTAATGGAGCATCTCCTTCTGAACAACATCCTGATGCTTATGTCTGTCCCTGTTGACAGCATATGCAACCGCCACAGCCAGAACTGCGATTATAATGATGTCAATAATCCACACACCCAATTTTTTCTTCTTTTTGCCTGCCGGGGTATTTCCCTCTATTGTGACCTCAGGCTGTCTGTTTTTTTCTTCCATTGCTTACCTCCCTGTTAATATTTGTATTGCTGTGATATGTAGCAATATGATTACTGACTACTGATGCCTGACGACTTTCGGACAGCCGCCAGGCTGCTGTGCACAAGCAACGTATGTATCCGTTGCCCGGCAAATCATTTGTGGACATGACCCTTTGATGCCGCCGGTACAAAGGTTGCGTGCTTTGCAACCCTATGTACCGCTGCGAGCAGCAACGGAGCGGAAGCGTGTCATGGAACAAATGATTTGCCGGACAATGGATGTTATGATGAGTTCCTGCACAGCAGATTGTGCGGCGCCGCTGCCTATACTGTTTGACGGGTCGCTGTTTTCATAGCGGAGAAGGTCGATGACATATCCTATATTCCTATTTCCCACAGTATTTAATGTAATAGAATCTAAATAAATTAAATTGTCCAACAAAATTAATTGGTAATTACTTAAGCTCATTTTTAACACTCCTTTCTTTAGTCCTTCAATCCATAAAATATTCAATAGAACCATCTTGGTAAATTATTGCGCTATATACCATAACAGCCTCATATGGGTCACCATTCCAATCATTTCTTTTTTTTGTATCATATAATTCCAATGATTTGTATACTTTAATCCCTACACCCCCTCTATAATAATTTGCACTTAACATTTCAATCATTTTTTTTAAAAGGGCTTCATCAATGACTTGCGGTGGTAAATATAAAATCAATTCCGGCAATGGATAATCCACATTCGCACTATAATTCTTCAAATCCTCCACCCTTGTATCTGGGGGCAGATTATTCGTCAGCCACTCACTATAAAATTCCATGTAAAACTTATACTCATCGAAATACTGTCCTATAATGTCATCTACATAAGCTTCATATTCCTCTGTTAATTTTGCCATTACATACCCATCGCAATATTCCATCTCCCCCTCCTCGTTATATCTTCCCTGCACCTCAAACTCGTGCTGTTCATCCTGGTGCGCTGTGGGATATGCATGTACTTCTACATAGCTATAGGCGTAACTCCTGCCCCGGTAAGTATTTTCCACCAGCGTAAAGTCTTCTTGATACCGCTCTTTAAGGTAATTCAAAATATCCTGTTGGACATAAGATGCGTCTGCATATTTTGCTTTGTTACTCTCTACTTTCATTTCTTCTGCAATCTTGGCTCCCATCACACCCAGTATGGCACAGACGGCAATTCCAAAGATAATTTCAACTGCAAAAACCAATTTTTTCTTCTTTTTGCCTGCTGGGGTATTTCCCTCTATTGTGACCTCAGGCTGTCTGTTTTCTTCTTTCATTGCCTACCTCCCTGTTAATATTTGCATTGCTGTGATATACAGCAATATGATTACTGACTACTGATGCCTGACGGCTTTCAGGCAGCCGCCAGGCTGCTGTGCACAGGCAACGTATGTATCCGTTGCCCGGCAAATCATTTGTGGACATGACCCTTTGATGCCGCCGGTACAAAGGTTGCGTGCTTTGCAACCCTATGTACCGCTGCGAGCAGCAACGGAGCGGGAGCGTGTCATGGAACAAATGATTTGCCGGACAATGGATGTTATGATGTGTTCCTGCACAGCAGATTGTGCGGCATCATTGCGTGAAACAGCAATGCCTTCACATTTGTCTATGCTGGCATCCGTGGACATGAGGGTTTCGTACTGCGCCAGGTTGCCGCCCTTGGAGTGCCCGCTGGCGATATATGCGTAGTTATTAACGATGTCCAGGCTGTCGACATAATCCACCGCCTGCTTCTGGTTTACTGTCTGCTTCATGTAACCGCCTGTTCCGTTGTCAAACCATTCAGGCACAGTGGAAGTGCCGCGGAAGATGATGACATTTTCTTCTGTGGCATCGGATATGAAGGTGGCTGCCCGGAAGCCTGTTTCTGTGTAGTTTGCTACGTTATGTATTTTAAGGGAGCAGAGAGTTTCGTCTGCTTCGATTGCTTCTAAGACCTGTACCCATTCTGTATCGCTCATCATGCAGAGTCCTTTTCCGTTGTCCTGGTTAATGCAGTCGTGCTTTATGGCACCGCTGCCTTTGCCGTTTGACGGGTCGCCGTTTTCGTAGAGGAGGTTATAAACAACATACCTGAGTGTCTTTTCCCTGTTGTCCTCTCCAACTATTGAATCCAAATAAATAATGTTGTCTAATAAAACTAATTGATAATTACTTAATCCCATATTTTTTCTCCTATTGTATTTGTTCTACACTGCCATCGGCATATACCAATATGCAACTAATATTATAATTCAAACCATCTTCTCCTTCATCATTCCCCCAATCATTTCTATTCTTCGTTTGATATTGCTCTTTATACTTATATTGTTTTATTGCAATTCCCCCTCTATATTTTTCTTCACTCAAATTCTCTGCCAACTCCAAAAAGATGGTTGAATCTTCTTCCGGAGGCAGATATATTGTTAATTCTGGCAACGGATAATCAATGTTAGCCGTATAATTTCTCAAATCCTCCAGCTTTGTATCTACAGGCAGATTATTTGTTATCCATTCACTTTGAAATTTCATATAAAATTTATACTCATCAAAATACTTCCCAAGAATTCCATCTACAAAATCCTCATACTCTGTCAGCAGCTTTACCATCACATACCCATCGC
>CAMWOF010000343.1 GCA_947175805.1 uncultured Clostridiaceae bacterium | reverse complement strand
GTTAAGTATGCTATAATCCCAATATGCCGATGAACATTGACATGCTATTTGTCTAAAAATCAAAGGGTTTGACGTGCCCTGGCGGGAAAGATTACTTGGAGGTTTTACAATGAGTCAGGAAAAGGTTGACAAGAGGAAGTACGAGAAGTACCACAGAAAAGAGATACAGAAGAAGCAGAAAAGAAAGGCAATGATTGCAACTGTTGTCTTTGTGCTGGTAGCAGGAACTGCCATCGGAATTCCCCTTGGATATAAAATATATGACATGATTCCGAAAAAGGTTTCGGCAAATGAAGTCGTATATAACGCTTGGGTATCTAATTACATCCAGCAAATGGACGGATATCCATTTGTACCGGATACTACAGAAGATAATACAGAAAACAACACAGAGGAAAACGGAACGACAGGGGAAGCTTCAGACAACAGCGCAGAGGAAGCTTCAGATAACAGCACAGAAGCTTCAGACAGCAGCACAGAGGAAGCTTCAGATAATAGTACTGCAGCAAATGAATAAGCCTGCGCTGCAGGCAGCACCGCACAGCCCGTCGGATGCGTTTCCGATTGATATATAGCTGTGCTTCACTTTGGGGTTGTACTGGTTTCGACGGGGATTTAGAAATAACGGAAGCCATCTGTGGACCGGGACCACATAAAAACCTGGAATTAAATTTAAACGCAGACGAAAAGTTAGCGTACGCTGCCTAATGGCAGCTGTCTAAGCCGGAATTCCTGCTGTCCGGATTTTAGGCATCATCCTTAGCAGGGCACTCAGGAGCCTAAGCTTTGCGGTTTCTGAAGATTGATGAAGCTACTTTCCTACTGAGCCTGTTCGTAGGCGCTGTGGGCGGGGAATGTTAAAATACGGACTGTGATGGGAGATGCCGTTATGGAAGAGTTTTCGGACCGGGGTTCGATTCCCCGCAGCTCCACTTGACTGTTCTGATACTATTTGCAGTCTTGTTTTTGTTTAGTTTTAGTGATGATACCGATGACGAATAAATTCTGATTCATAATGGAATGGTTAGGTGAAGACTTTGAAATCCTTTCGAGGTCTTGTTTTTTCGCATCTGGCATTTTATGGGGAACACAAATGAAAAAGAAAATTACATGTATGCTTTGTCTGCTTTTTCTTGTGCTGCTCACTGCATGCAGCAATACAGACCAGAAGAAGCTGGATATCTATCAATACTTAAATTCAGATGTAAAGCAGGTAAATGAGCTGCATAATAAGGCAATAAAAGAGTATAATGCTTTTATGAATACGGATAGCGCCGATGCGGAGAAACTCCTTGTTTCTCTGGAACAGAGTATTATTCCCGGTTTAAAGCAGGCAGCGGAGGCTTTGTCGGCGTTTACATACCAATCCGAAGAAGTAAATGTATTTGTTGGGCAGTACCGTAACGTGATTTTAGAGGAGACGGCAGCTTTAGAGGCTATCCGTTTAGCAGTTTCTGATAAGGATACGGCAGCCTTGGAACGCGCAAACGAAGCAGTCAATCATGCGATGTCCGCTATGGAAACATACCAGACGGATGTACGGAAATTTGCGGCTGCCAATGAGATTACATTAGTTGAGCAGGAAAAACAATCTGATCAGTGAAAAATAACGAACATGCCTGATTCTCAGGCGTCACCGGGAATATCAGTCTGTCGATTCCCGGCAAATGAGGAGTGAACAAAATGCAGAATGTAGAGGAAACAATCGAAGGCTATTATTTTGAGGATGAGGCTGTTGCGAAGCAGGCGATGAAAGAGTACATGTACATTGAGAAGATGAAAGACCGTGTCTCAGCGCTGCGGCCGGAGGATTTAAAGGAGTTTTACCATAAGCTTATAGATAAGCACATTTTTTCTACACAGGTGGGATATACTTATCTCTATGAGATTCGTTGTACGCTGGTGGAGGTACTCAATATTGATCCGGAGGAATTAGATGAAATTATTATTCCTGCGGTTATAGAGGAAGCGAAAAGCGCTCCAAAGGATGTGACTGAAAAGGACAACGAAATTTTTAACCTTAAGCGTTCAAAAAAGCTTTTGACTGCCTGCGTTGCAGTTTTACTCTTTGTAATTGCCGGTTTTTTTGTGATCATTGCAACCAATGAGGATATCGGCTATATAAATACAGAGAATAAGATTCTGAATAAATATGCCAAATGGCAGGAGGAATTAGAAGCCAGGGAGCAGGCGCTAGAGGAGAGGGAAGCGGCGCTTAACGGGGATGCTTCCCGGGAAGACAACATTGCCGGTACAAAGCAAGATAGCACTGGGGATACGGCTGCAGACACTGATGCAGAGACCACCGATGAGGAGGCTGCACCGGACAGTGAGTCAGGAGAATCATAGTGGGACAAAAAGAGCAAGAGGAATGATGTCAGACAAAACAGACATGATTTCATCTTGCTTTTTTCACAGTTTTATCATATATATGTTGTAAAATTTAGAAATAAGAAACGAAAATATCGATAATGTGAGGTACGCATATGGAGCAGATAAAAATTTTGGTGGTAGATGATGAAAGCCGGATGCGCAAACTGGTAAGGGATTTCCTTGTAAAGAGCGGGTATCATGTCCTGGAAGCGGAAAATGGAGAGGATGCGATTGATATTTTTATGCAGAACAAGGATATCGCACTCATTGTTCTGGATGTCATGATGCCGAAAATGGACGGCTGGGAGGTGTGCCGGGAGCTGAGAAAGGACTCTAAAGTGCCGATTATTATGCTGACTGCAAGGGGCGATGAGCGGGATGAGCTTTTGGGCTTTGAACTGGGTGTAGATGAATATATCACCAAGCCCTTCAGCCCAAAGATTCTGGTGGCGAGAATTGAGGCGATTTTAAGAAGAACCACCGGCGTTGATAAAGCAGATATATTACAGGCGGGGGACATCATTTTGGAT
>CAMWOF010000342.1 GCA_947175805.1 uncultured Clostridiaceae bacterium | reverse complement strand
GGCACGGAGCCGGCTCTGCTTCGGATTTGGGCAGAGGAGGTTGCTGCGCAGACGACGAAGGAAAGCGGTATTTTTGGCAAGGCAGTTCAAATTCATGTATGGGACAACGGTATGGGGATTCCTGCCGGGGATTTGCCGAGAATATTTGATAAGTCATTTTCCGGGGAAAATGGGCATATGCATGCAAAATCTACTGGCATGGGGCTGTACATTGTAAAAAGCCTCTGCAGCCGGCTGGGGCACCGGATTGATGTCCAATCCGAACAAGGGGATTATACGGAGTTTGTGATTACGATAGGGATGAATGATATGTATAATCTTACAAGATCGTAAGTTGAATGCATTTCTAGATGAAAAAACATAATAATAAAAAATTAATAGGAGATAGGAGGAATTTGAATTATGTTAGAGGTAGGAACAAAGGCGCCGGATTTTGAATTGCCGGATCAAAATGGCGAGATGCATAAGCTGTCTGATTATAGGGGAAAGAAGGTTATTTTGTATTTTTATCCGAAGGATAATACACCGGGCTGCACAAAGCAGGCATGCGGATTTTCTGAAAGGTATCCGCAGTTTTTAGAGAAGGGTGCAGTTGTATTGGGTGTGAGTAAGGATACAGTGGCTTCCCATAAGCGTTTTGAGGAAAAGCAGAATCTTGCTTTTACACTCCTCGCAGACCCGGAGCGAAAGGTGATAGAGGCATATGATGTGTGGAAAGAGAAGAAGAACTATGGCAAGGTGTCTATGGGTGTGGTTCGGACGACTTATCTCATTGATGAAGAGGGGACGATTATCCGTGCAAATGATAAGGTCAAGGCTGCAGATGATCCTGAAAATATGTTGAAGGAGCTTTCATAGTGCGTATTATTTTATCACCGGCGAAAAAAATGAATGAGGATTCGGATACACTGGAACCTCTGGGACTTCCGGCACTGATTAATCAGACAGAAGAGGTGCTGTTTTGGATGAAGCAACAGTCCCATGGGGATTTGCAGAAGCTATGGAAATGTAATGATAAGATTGCGGAGCAAAATGTCCAACGGGTGGAACACATGAACCTGTATTCCCGTCTGACACCGGCAATCTTATCTTATGAAGGCATTGCCTATCAGTATATGGCACCGGCTGTTTTTGAAAAAGGGCAGTTTGAATATGTGCAGACAAATTTAAGGATATTATCGGCTTTTTATGGAGTGCTCAAACCAATGGATGGAGTTACCCCGTATCGTTTAGAAATGCAGGCGAAGGCATCCATCGGTGAGAGTAAGGATTTGTATGATTTGTGGGGCGGCAGGCTTTATGATGAGGTGCGGGATGATAGCGGTATTATTATCAATCTTGCATCTAAGGAATATTCAAAATGTATCGAGAAATATCTGACTGCCAGAGATACCTATATCACAGTGACATTTTGTGAAAAATCCGGTGAGAAGCTAGTGACAAAGGGAACCTATGCAAAGATGGCAAGAGGTGAGATGGTTCGCTATATGGCTGAGATGCAGATTGAGAACCCTCAGCATATCCGTAGTTTTAACCGCTTGGGATATGTGTATCGGGCAGATATATCGTCGGATACGGAATACATATTTGAGCGGGTGAAAGAGGTGACCAAATGCAGAAAAATATATTAATTGTAGATGACGATGAAGATTTATCCGACATCATAGCGGATATGCTGGAGGGTTACGGATATCATGTGACAAAAGCGGGGGATGGAAAAACCGCTTTTTCTTTGCTGTCTAATAATACCTTCCATTTGATTTTGCTGGATATAAATCTGCCGGATGGCACAGGCTTTGCGCTTTGTGAAGAGTTGAGAGAGGTCTCCACAGTGCCGGTGATTTTTGCCAGTGCAAGAACCAGTGAGGATGACCGGATTACGGGCTTTGACATAGGCGGGGATGATTATCTTCCGAAGCCATATTCCATGAAGGAGCTGCTTTCCAGAGTAAATGCCCTGATTCGGCGTACCTATGGTTTTTTGGAGGATGAGCAGATAGTCTCTTTTGGTGATGTCACTGTCAATATAACGTCAAGAACGGTGTTGAAAAAGGGTGAGGCGCTTTCCCTCTCTCTAAAGGAGTTCGATTTGCTGGCATATTTGTGCGGACACAAGAACATAGCCATTCCAAAGGAAAAGCTGATTACCGAGGTCTGGGGGGCATTTTCCATGGTGGAGCCGTCAACCCTGACAGTGCATATCAGATGGCTGAGAGAGAAGATTGAAGATGTGCCGGCAGAGCCGAAGTATATTAAGACGGTTTATAAGGTGGGTTATATGCTGGAGGTGGCAGAGTGAGAGGCGAATTGAGGGATAAGATGCAGAGCAGGATAAAGGGTAGATTGATATCTATAATGACGTTATTTTCGGCTGTGATTTGTCTGTTTGCAGGGATGTTTTATCTGGGCAGCAGGCAGCAGGGCATAGAGGATATACAGGCACAGCAGATATTAGCGGTAAATGAGATGGAGCAGCTTGCCGTGCAGGGGGACATAGAGGAAGTGAAGGCAAAATCCAAAGTCCTGCAGGATAGTCTGCGGTTTTCGGAACACACCCCCCACGGAGACACCGGTTATCTGGTGATAGGCGTAATTTGTGTCGCCTATGTTATCGTTGTTTTTGGATATATGTATTTCTCAATTCTGAAACCCTTCGATAAAATGAAGGACTTTGCCGGTGAAATCGCAAAGGGAAATTTCGACGTGCCGCTGCAATACCAACGCTCTAATTATTTTGGGAATTTCACATGGGCATTTGACAGCATGCGGCGGGAAATCACGAAGCTGCGTTCCAGTGAAAGGGAGGCGATTGAAAATAATAAGACCGTGATTGCAACTCTCTCCCATGATATCAAAACACCTATTGCATCCATCCGGGCATATGCGGAGGGTTTGGAAGCAAATATGGAT
>CAMWOF010000341.1 GCA_947175805.1 uncultured Clostridiaceae bacterium | reverse complement strand
GGTTGGCCGCCACTAGGATGTCATTCATGGGCACATCCAGCAGGGCGCTCAGGGCGTAGAGGTTGTCCACCGTAGGCAGGCTCTGGCCCCGCTGCCATTTGTAGATGGCCTGGGGTTCCTCAAAGCCGAAGAACTGTTGGAGGTCCCGGACGGACAGACCTTTTGTCTGCCGCAGTCGGCGGATGTTGGCTCCGGTGGCGGGAAGGTCGATGACGGGGAACTGACTATAAAGCATGATGATCGCCTCCATTCTGACAGTAGTGTAGAATAACAGAATGAAGGTGAAATGGCAAGGTGGTTTGCGGATTTGTAATAAAAACGTTAGAAAGATGCCTGGCGAAAGGAGGGTTCCCGATGGCGCAGATGGTGCCGCTGAACAAGCGCAGTAAAAAAGCGCAGAAAGAGTACCACGCCAAACAGCGCGGCTCCTGGTATGGGCTCAATCCAATTACGCGCACCGTGCCCAGCGGGAAGGTGTATGACCGAAATCGAGTGAAACGAGTAGCTCGCGGCACTCTTGAAGAATTTTGAGAAAGAGCTAGGTCATCCACGCCGGACCGGGCGGCAGAATCGCCGCAGGAAAGGACAGGAAAAGTCGGATCGACGGCTGGCCATTATCCAGCGTTCTGGCTATACGCCCCATCGGGGTTATGTGGACTGGGGCTTTGAGGGAAAGGCTCTCCTGCACACAGGAAAGTATATCAAGTATCCCAAGAACAGTAAGTGTCAGCGCTGGGTCAAACGGGTGAGCAACAAAAAGGTGCGGGCCTGCCAATGCCTCCCTCAAAAGGGAAACGGCTACCGCAGAGTTTTCGACTACTGGTGGGCGCTGTATTGAGAGAGACCGCCGTGTCACGGAAAAACGTGACGCGGCGGTGTTTCCTCTGTATCAGTTGTAACAGGCCTTGTTTTACGGTATAATGGAGAAAATTGTCACAATATATATGGCTGATATGCAAAAAATATCACATATGGTGGAGGAATGCAAATAACATTGTGTAGGGAAGTGACTCTACAAGAATTATTTCCAATGCGACCCAAAATCGTTGCAGAAACTGCATTTGAACCTTGTCAGTGCTATGCTCGAAAAACTTCTCGTCTTTGTTGAAATTTGTAAATATAGCAGGTATAATGAAACTATCAATGTGCTATCATCTGATGGATATATTTGGCGGGCAAAAACAAACAGCCATGGACTATTCCGAGGCCTCAATTATGGAGGGAGAAATTAGTGTTTCAATCACCAGAAATTGTTCATAAGTTATTCTTTTCATGGCTTGTCGAGAAAGTTAGTTCGGAACAGTTTTCTAAGCTTTCTAGTGTTGTAGGCGATACATGTGTTAACATCGAAGAGATTTGTCACCAAAAAGGTTTTTTTGCAAAATCTCTTTTTGAGATAGAAGATCCAGCTGCCCTGGATTCTCTTTTAAACACAATCAAAGACGCATTAGATGACCAGGACTGTATCAGTAGAATGACTTCTGTAATATGTCTCTACTATGATTTTTTAGGAGAAATAGAACTGCCTTCCACAGAGACGGAAGTAAATGCAGAGTTAAAAACTGCTGAGCGATTTAATGAGAAGTATATGGAACATCAACGGACTCAACAGATGGTGGAAGTAGCTGCGGTGCTAAAGCGGCATTACAAGTATGGGTTCAAGTATGAATCTATTCGGGAACTTATGCGCTTTCGCCAATTTGCAGAGGAAATGGAAATTATACTCCCCGAAGAAGACGAATTACTGAAAGCGATTATTTTATCATCCGGAACAGTTATTGATGACAAAGTCTATTCCAAGAGTGATGACATACAGCAGGAACTCCAATGTATGGTGGGTGATATTTTCGCTTCTGGCGTAGGCGTTATTTATTACGAGAGCCTGTTTGAAAATGAGTCGGGTTGGATGGAATCCAATATGATTACTTCTCCTGACATACTTAAGAAATACTTGCAAAAAAATATTGTCGGATGTTCTTTTTCTAAAAAGTTTATGATAATAGGAGACAGACGCCCTGAGAAGGATGTGGTTACCGAAGAAATAAAGCGAGTTTGGGGAGAGCGCCAATATGAAAGTGTACACGCTCTACATGAACGTCTGCCGTATGTCCCGTTAAGGAATATCTGGCGTGTGATATCAGGGAATGATCTTTTCGTTTTGGCCTCCGAGGGAGAGTACCTGCTCGTTGATCGTTTCCGCATTACAAGAGACGAGGAAGAAGACATTCTTGACTTTGTGGACAGAAACTGTGAGAGAAACGGATTTGCTTCCCTCAGCGATGTTCCTTTGGGTAGCATTGAAGAAGAAAACTATGAGTTAACACCGCTCGCCATATATAATGCAATCTATAAAAAGGTGCTGTCCGGAAAATATTATCTGAATGGCAAAATCCTTACCAAGGAAAAATCCGAATTAGATGCCATAATGCTGCTTAAGCAGTATATAAAGGGTAAAGATGAATGCAACTTTGATGAGGTTGCAGATAAAGTGGTAGAGTTGACCGGAGGTACAAACCGTCAATATGCTTTTCAAGCTCTCTATGATGACATGGTGCGGGTAGACAGAAATCGTTTTGTAGCTAACCGGCTCGTAAATTTCTCCGTGGATGAGATTGATGCTGTCCTGTCCAGCTTTATTACTGACAATTTCAGAGCAATTCGGGATATTACCACCTTTGCGATGTTTCCACTTTGCGGGCAGAGTTGGAATCACTATCTGCTGGAAAGCTTCTGCTATAAGTACAGCAAGAGATATAGCCTTCATGTGATTCATTTTAACGACAAGAACGCAGGTATTATTGCAGAGAGGGATTTTAATAAAAAATACAGCGAAATGCTTGCCATTGCCCTTGCGAAAACCAATGTGGAATTGACACCGGAGGTTATCGGGCAATATCTGTATAATGCCGGGTATATGGC
>CAMWOF010000340.1 GCA_947175805.1 uncultured Clostridiaceae bacterium | reverse complement strand
TTCTAAAATAATTCAATAATTTTTCGTAGATAACTTTAAAATCATAAATTGGAGCAACCGTTGCTGAACCAGCCATAAGTACAATCTTCGGCTTATTTATATCTCCAAGTCTATATATATGAATTTTATGACCGTTTATATCCACAAATTCTCCTCTACACTTCAGTATTTCCTTCATTATAATCTCACCTACAAATTCCTATTAGTTCAATCATTGTTTTTTTATATATTGATAAAACTGTGTATGCAATCGTCTCATTTCATCAGGGGCATTTATAGAATGTTGATACATAAATACATTTCCAAAATTACTTTTGAAAATTATGGTAAGTCAATTGCTTTATTCACTTGTTTTACTCAAAAATTGGCACTTGACAATCCACATGGAACTTGATAGTATAACTGTCAAAGAAATGGGTTTTTTGCCAAGTAAAATCTTAGGATTCGAAAGGGTTGCTCGTTTCTTTTTTTATGTCCAAAATATCATAAAGATACATCTTTCCATCGTTTGCATGGCGAATCAACATAGATGCATGGTAAACATTATATCTTTCGACTTCACCATTATCCGCATATACAGGAAGTGCAAATCTAGAATCATAACGATACCACCCATTTTTTGCATTTCTTTTATGCTTTTCGGCATTGTTTTCCTTGAAATGCTTTCCCTGGGCAATTTCCAATAGTTCAGGTATCCCCTGGGCTGCATTTGCTTTTGCCTTCGCATTACCGCCCTTCAGCTTATGTGTGTACTTTGAACCCGTGTACTCGTCTGGCAAATCTTTACCAATATAGATGATGTCTTTCGTATCAGCAATCTCATAAAATTCTCCCACATATTGCTCCAGATAATTTTTTACATCATTCCAATTTATTTGCCTCTTGCCCTTAAATATAATATCGTTGATGAGAACTATGTTATTCCCATTGATATCTTTAATCACATTGACATTACGCTCCAATGCCTTATCCTCCTGTCAGTAGATTATACATGACTATCACTTATGTATTCCAAGCAAACACAAGTTCAGTATAACAAAATTCACAAGCGTGTACAATGAAAAAATAATTTTGAGTTTTTAGGCTTTAATGCAAAAAATGCTGTATCAGAATCTGATTGGAAACAAGCATTTGTGGTCTTCCCATAGAAAGCTTACTTTTTCTCGTATATTAGGCTTCTCTAATTCATCATGTGTAATCAAACCCAATTTTTCACTTGCCTGTATAACATGAGTGTCTGGCGCAACCGAAATGTACTGCCTGTCTTCCAATTTTGCACCCTTTTCTGCCGCTTTCACTACTCGTAAGTCCGGATAATCATCGGCTCTATTCCCCACCAAATGAGATACGCTGGTGTCAAATGAAACCATGATATATTGACGGATTAGGACTTGGCATAACGATTTATGCTGTGTTAAAATTTAGAAAAATATGGAAAGGATATCCTCTATGAAACAAAAAACCTATTCTTTATTAGAAAATTACATGTTATCCTGCATGGAAGACAGTGCCCATGACAAAGAGCATATATATCGTGTGTTATATAACGCATTAGAAATTGCAAAAACAGAAAATAATGTAGATTATGATGTCTTAATTGCATCCTGTTTACTGCACGACATCGGACGGAAGGAACAATTTGAAAATCCTTCCTTGTGTCATGCCATGGTGGGAAGCGAAAAAGCATATCAGTTTTTATTGGAGCATGGTTTTAACGCAGACTACGCCGAACAGGTAAAGCATTGCATTCAGACACATCGCTTTAGAAAGAATACGCCACCGCAAAGCTTAGAAGCAAAAATTCTATTCGATGCAGATAAATTGGATGCAACCGGTGCAATGGGAATAGCAAGAACCCTCATTTATAAAGGAATTGTTTCCGAACCACTTTATTCTCTGCTGCCCGACGGAATGGTTTCAACCGGAGAAAATGACACTACCCCATCCTTCTTTCAAGAGTATAAATACAAACTGGAAAATGTATATTCCCATTTTTATACTGCACGAGCAACAGAAATTGCAAAAGAGCGACAACGTATTGCCGTGAATTTTTATAACTGCTTATATCAGGAAGCAAATGTATCCTATCAAAACGGAAGAGATGAGCTTGGCAAATTAATAGAATAATTTTTTACGAAAGCCACTTTATTTCCCGATTAAAGCAAGTCCCATGCAAATCATCCAGATATAAGCCATGGTTTTGGGCATCATCAGCATCCCAACCATTGGCTTTTTCTTTGCCCAAAGCACCACAGGAAAGTAGCAGGCAAAGCTGGTTATAATTGCAACAGACATCATCCACAATCCGTATCCGCCAGTGTTACCGGAGAGGAAAAACAAGATCACAAGGCACAGGCCCGTCACCGCAAAAGGCAGATTACGGTAGATTCCCCATGTTAGATTCCCCTCCGGGCGGAACCAATTGTTTTGAGGAAACAGGCAAAGCATAATACGGAGTAGCGCGCTGCCCAAGATCAGCATGGGCAAAAAACCGGGATAAGCCACTTGCGGGAAAATAGCCTTCCACACATAAAACAGCAACACATAAAATACGGTCATGGTAATTGAGGAAACCATCAGCCCCAAGCCAGACCACCATTCTACTTTTGGAGAATCACCATGAAAAGCCTTGACGATTCTGGGAACCAAATGGAACGCATCGCCTCCGCCGAGGACAAGTGTCAGTACGCCAAACATCAGAAACACTTGACTATCGCTTGCGTTCACAAAGAATATGACAGCCGCAATCAAGTCAAATACCAGATAACCGATACAGAATACCGCCTCACCAAGCTGCGGCATACGGGATTTAGCTTTTTTTTGCTCCATAATTTTCTCCTTACTCAATCGTTGAAATCACTGTCCAGAATCGCTGCGAAATCTTTTTCAAAAAGTTCTTGACATATCACCAGAATGCTTTCTATCT
>CAMWOF010000339.1 GCA_947175805.1 uncultured Clostridiaceae bacterium | reverse complement strand
ACTGTATAGAAAATAATATTCCTTATTTAAATTTATTTTGGTTTTTAGCGGTGGCATGCAGCCTGCATATTGGAATTCATTTTATGTGTGGCTGGTATGAGTGTTATCGGCAGATTCATACACCTAAAATATATCGGTACATTTTTCATCAGGTTATGGACATATCGGATCAGATTACAATTTCTGAATATGAGAGTCCGGAATTTTATGATTCCTATACAAAGGCACTGGAACAATGTGTAGATCAGGCAATGCAGCTGCTAATTACATTTGGAAGATTCCTTGGAAATATTGTTGCGACAGTTATGACTTTGATTATTGTAGTCAGTGTGGACCCGGTGCTGATGATTATGGTGCTTGCGCCTATCGGTGCCAGTTTTTATTTTGGGAGAAAGGCAAGTGATAATGAATATAAACTACAGCAGGAAACGGTACGCCCCAGACGTGAGGCGGATTACGTGAAGAGGGTGTTTTATGAAAAGAAATATGCAGAGGAATTACGCCTTTATCACATCCAGCCTATGTTATTAGAAAGACAGGAAACTGCTATAGAAAATGCTTATCAGACAACATTATTTTACCGGATGAAGGTGGCAGTTCATTCCTTTTGGGCATTTGGAAGTTACAGTATTATTGCGACAGTAGGCGCCTATGTCTATGTGGCATTTATGGTAAAGTTAGGTTATAGGGATAATGTGGCGAGTTATGTTGCAATGATAAATGCACTTGCATTTTCAAGCGGACAATTCAAAGAGGCAATGGTAAATGGAATCTTTGTAAGAAAACAGGCGGCATTGTTTCAGAATTTGCAGAATTTTCTTGAAATGCCAAGGAAGCAAAAGGAACAGAAAAAGGACTGCTTTGATGTAAATGAGATTGTTTTTGAGCATGTGACCTTTACCTACCCTGGTGCGAAGGAACCGACAATAAGAGATATGAATTTTGCATGGAAAAAGGGGGAGCGTATTGCCCTGGTTGGATATAATGGTGCAGGAAAAACAACACTTGTTAAATTACTGATGGGGCTTTATCCGGTGACAGAGGGAAGAATTCTTGTAAATGGCGTAAATTTGGAGGAGCTTGACAAAGAACAGTATAGAAACCATTTCGGAACTGTTTTTCAGGATCTTCAAATTTTTGCAATGACTTTGGCAGAAAATGTATTATTGGACACACCGGAAAGTCAGGAAGATTATGATAAGGTGTCATCGGCGCTTATCAAGGCACAGTTTGATATTTCCAATAAAGGCTTAATAAAGGGATTGGATACCATGATTAGCCGTGAATTTGATGAGGAGGGCTTTGTCTGTTCCGGCGGACAGGCGCAAAAAATAGCAATTGCAAGGGTATTTATGAAAAATCCGGATATGGTTATTTTAGATGAGCCGTCAAGTGCATTGGACCCTTTGGCTGAATACAATATGTACAATAATATGATGCGTGCCTCTGAGGGGAAGGGCGTTATTTTCATATCACATCGTTTGTCTTCTGCAAGAATGGCGCAACACATATTTATGATGAAAAATGGTGTGATTATTGAGGAAGGCAGTCATGAAGATTTAATGCGAAAGAAGGGCGAATATTATAATATGTTTAATCTGCAGGCAAAAAATTATCAGGACAGCATCCCAGAGGAGTTTTTTGTGATGGGAGGTACTGCTTGTGAGTAAAGGATTGGAAGCATCTGTTAAAAAAGTACGTGAAGAAAAAATACCTGTGAAACGACTAATCAGTAACAACTGGTTTATGGTCAGATATGCTGCAGGATATGATAAGAAGCTTGTGTTATCTGTAATTGGTCTGTTCTGCTTATTACAGGTCTTGAGGGCTTTATATGATACCGTTTTGCTCAAAATTATAATTGAAATGTTACAGGGTTCAGGAACATTGCAGCAGCTTTTGTTTATATTGTTAGTCAGTATGGTTATCGTAACAGGGCTTGAATGGATTAATCAGATGCTTAATCAGTGGTCAAAGGCAAAAATTGTCCGATTAGGCGGGAAAATACAGAGAGAACTGATGGAGAAAAATGGTCGAATGGACTTGGTATGCTATGATTCTCCAGAATATTATGATATGTACATATCCGTTGCATCAAAAGCAGATGAAATGGTTGAAAAATCAGTAAATTGCATTAGCACGCTTATTGGCAGCATATTGGCACTGATTGTTGCTGCAGGTGTAATTTTTACGATTCACCCTTTGATTGCGCTATTCCCTGTATGCGGGTTTGTTGTCAATTTAATGACAAGGTTTAAGATTACAAGGTTGGAATATGAATATGATTTGGTCAATAAGAAGTATATGCGGAAAGCTGATTATTCAAGGAGGGTATTTTATCAGCCGGAATATGCAAAAGAGCTAAAGCTTACTTCGGTTAAGGAACCGCTCCGGGCACAATTTGATGAAGCTCTTGCACAGTGTGAGGAGGCAGGCAGATATTACGGCGTGCGTATAACATGGATTTCACTGGTGAACTGGATTATGGTATTTACGGTATTTTCCTTTTTCTGTGTGCCGGCATTTTTGGGATATTTAGCGCTTGTGGTAAAATCGATTGCTTTAGGAGATGTGGCATCCACCAATAATGCTGCGAATATTGTAAGGCAGCGTTTAAATGAAACGAATTTTGCACTTGTAGATTTTCAGATGATTGGCCAGTATGCAGACAGATTTCGTAAATTGTTAGATTATGAAACCAATATAGAGGGTTTTATCGGGACAAGAACTGTTCCGAAAGAGCGTGCTGCGCTTTGCCTGGACGACATCAGCTTTGCATATCCGGGAACGGATAAAAATACGCTTGAGCATATTTCCCTTACCATTCACCCTGGCGAAAAGATTGCGATAGTCGGTGAAAATGGTGCAGGAAAGACTACATTTGTGAAACTGCTTATGCGGCTTTATGATGTGACAGAGGGTGCTATTTATTATGG
>CAMWOF010000338.1 GCA_947175805.1 uncultured Clostridiaceae bacterium | reverse complement strand
GGAAATAGGAAATGGCTCACTGTAGCCAAAAGCCTCTTCGCTGCCAAATGCCGCCACCCGCCGCTCACAGTCCTCCATACCGCCAAACAGCCTCCATGGGACGAAAGAGATTTCCTTTTCCATGTCTAAGAGCACGGCCTGGTCTGCCGGACTTAAAAATACTGTATAGGTGTAGATGTTCTGCCTGTACGCTCTCTCCGCCAGCTCTAAAAACCGATGTGCCGTATATTCCATTTATTCCGTAGTCCTCTCAAATTTAGCAAATGTCTGTAAATCCCTTCTCACACTCTCGTACTGCTCCTCTACACTTCCATTTGTAGGGGAAATATCCAGCACCGCCACAATATCGCTGATTACCTTCTCGGTAATGCCCTCCCGCATATGGTTAAATATCTCCAGCTTTTCTGAATAAGTCTCTGCATCTAAAAATGCAATCAGCCTTGGGTCTACACCGCTTATCACCTCATCCTCGGTGAGCGGTCTGGAATGAAATGCATTTCCCTCATCATCCACATAGCGGATATCATTTTTATCCGCCTCACCCATATGATTCTCTAATGCCCCCCGCACATGATTTTCCAAATTCAGACGCTTCGTACCCTCTATTTCCTTGCGCTGGTTTTCGATGGACGGATAATTTTCCGCAGATATGATTGGAATCTCACCCTCATCATAAATTGGCGTAATGGTGGTCCGCACCGGCACAATGGAGCGTCCCTTTTCATCCTCTTCCAAAATCACCTGTTCAAACCGGTATTCCTGAGACGCCTTCGGATACTTTTTCTTGTCCACTCTGCTCATAAAATTCTCCAGCGGCCTGTCATAGATTTGAAAGGTTCCGTAAAGAGCCTGGTATACCACCCGTGATTCCATGGAATCGGCATCCTTTGCCACAGCCACAATCTGATAGAGATTGCCCTTAAAATGCTTATAAAACTCCCCTGCCCTTGGTGTTTGTCTGTTCATAGCGTCAACTCCTATTCTCTCAAACAGCATGGACTTACACGCTGTACTTCCTATTTATATTTACCCCATTTTTACATATTCAATGACATAAGTATACCCTTTTTTCAAAAAAGTTTCAATATGCATACACCAGGAACAAAGCCATAGTCCATGACGCCAGTCAGGGACAAAATACCTTTTGGCCCCCACATCATATCATATTACTATAGGCAATTATAATCATCCCAAGAGGAGCTGCGCATGAGAACACCGGTCACAAAAACTCCATATGGCATCCTGCAGACAGGATATGCGCACGCACAGGGCATTTACGGTGAGGGCATCACCGTGGCGGTGATTGATACAGGCATTTTTCCCCACAGAGACCTCCAAAAGCGGATTATTGCCAACGCTGATTTTTTGCAACGCCGCAAAATGCCTTATGACGGCAATGGGCATGGCACCCATATCGCAGGCATTATCGGCTCTGCAGGTATAGCAAACGGACACTATATCGGGGTTGCGCCCAAATGCAGTCTTGTAAGCATCCGCATATTGGACGGAAACGGAAACGGCAAAATTGAATACATGCTCGAAGGTATTCACTGGATTTTAGAAAACCACAAACAGTACCATATCCGCATTGTAAATATCTCCATCGGTGCATTAGAGCAGGTCACCAAAGATCGGGACGAGAAACTGATACGCGCTGTAGAATCATTGTGGGATGCCGGACTTGTTGTCATTGTCGCCGCAGGCAACAGGGGACCGGAAAAGAGCTCCGTCACTGCCCCCGGCACCAGTCCCAAGGTGATTACTGTTGGCGCCTCTGATGATTACAACAGCGTATATTTCCATCGCAGGATGCGAAATAATTACTCCGGCAGAGGACCGACAAAAAACTGTATCGTCAAGCCGGAAATTGTCGCGCCGGGCTTTAATATTTTAAGCTGCAGAAATTCCAAAAACGGTTATGTGACCCGGAGCGGCACCTCCATGTCCACGCCTTTTGTGTCGGGAGCCATCGCTTTGCTGTTGGAACGCTATCCTTCCATGACAAACAGGGATGTAAAACTCGCCCTCTACCAATCTGCCACAGATTTAGGGCTGCCAAAGGAACAGCAGGGCTGGGGACTACTAAATATCCCTGCCCTGCTGAATCACACGGAAGCTTAAAGACTGACCGCTGCCATACCCGGTATGCATTTAAGTTCTTTATCTGTCCCATTTGTCGCAGAGGGAATTAATCTGGTCTGCAAACCGCACCAAGTCCTTATTGGCGCCTCCCTCATTATGGGAAATAACCACCATAAGACGTTTTCCTGCTGCCACCAGGCGTTCAAATATATCACTGGCACGTTTCGCCTTCGCAGACTGCCGGCGCTTCTTTTCCGTTACACCCTCTGCCAGCCATTCATCTGCAATGACATCATACACGCCGCCGCTGTACGGCGCCTCTGCATCATAGCCGTACTGTGTCCGTATGTACTCTGTAAAAGCATCACACACCGAATCCTCTCCGTGAACCACGAATACCTTCGGCATAGGGTCAAAGGCGCGAAGCCATGTCATCAGCCCTTCCTTGTCTGCATGCCCGCTGATGCCATCCAGCTTTTCAATCTTTGCCCGAACCTCTATCGTTTCACCAAACAGCTTAACCTCAGGTACTCCTTCCAACAGGCTTCTTCCCAGTGTACCCACCGCCTGATATCCCACAAACAAAATTGTGCTGTCCGCCCGCCATAAATTGTGCTTCAGATGATGCCGGATACGCCCCGCCTCACACATGCCTGACGCAGAAATAATCACCTTTGGCTTCGCATCAAAATTGATTAACTTGGACTCATCACTGGTGACCGCCACCTTAAGTCCCGGAAAGCGGATGGGATTTATCCCCTGCCGCACCAGCTCCATCGCCTCTTCGTCAAAGCAGCTCTCCACGTTTTTGTGGAAAATATTTGTCGCCTCAATCGCCAGAGGACTGTCTATGTAC
>CAMWOF010000337.1 GCA_947175805.1 uncultured Clostridiaceae bacterium | reverse complement strand
ATATAATCCTTTACAGTTCATTTTCATAACATATACTTTTTTTATTTTGCCTTATAAATGGGACAAAATTACATTACAATGGCCGACTAGCGTTTGAGAACACAAAAAGAGAAGGTTTCCAGCAATTATACAATCTGAACAATCACTGTAAACTGTTCTCAATTTACTCAGCTTATACCTTTTAACGATTCCTGCTATCGTTAAAAAGTGGTGCAAAATCAGAAAACGAAGCTGCTCCCGCAACAGAAAAAAAGGCTTAAAAAACGAAAAAATAAAACCGCAGAACCCGTGAAATGCCTTATTTTCAGGCATTTCAGCAATTCCGCATTGTATCAATTTCGTTGTTGCGATGTTCATCGCTGCAACCAGCATAAAATCTGCCGGGAAGGTATATGTGCCGCCCATTCTGGATATCGTCGTCTTCCTGTCCTCTAATGGCTGTCTTAACACCTCAATTACATTTTTTGGAAATTCCGGAAACTCATCTAAGAACAGAACACCGGAATGTGCCAGGCTGATTTCACCCGGTCTTGGATTCACGCCTCCGCCAATCAGAGCGTGATTAGATATGGTATGATGCGGACAGCGAAACGGGCGCAGCTTAATCAGCGCCCCTTTATCAGCAATACATCCTGCCGCACTGTAAATCTTGGTTAATTGCATACTCTCACTGTATGTCAGTTCTGGAAGGATTGTGGGAATCCGTTTTGCAACCATAGACTTGCCCGCTCCCGGCGGACCTCCGATTAATATATTGTGCATCCCTGCAGCTGCTATTGTAACCGCCCGCTTTAACGCCATCTGTCCCCGCACATCAGAAAAATCCGGTTGGGTAAGCAGCTGTTTTTCCTCCTGCGCCCTGGGTGTATCCGTACACAGCGGCGCCTCCTCCAAAAAATACCGCATCACCTCCGATAAAGAACTGCTGCCGTATGCCTGCATCCCCTCCACCAGCTTCGCTTCCGCAAGATTCTCCATGGGAACAATACATTTTCCAATGTTCTGTGTCCGGGCGGCATCCACAATCGGAAGCACTCCCCTGACAGGCTTTAACATGCCATCTAAGCCCAGCTCTCCGAGAAACAGATAATCCTCGCATGCCCGGGCAGGAATGTGCCCGTATGCACACAATATAGCAACAGCAATGGGTAAATCAAAGCCAGAGCCCTCCTTTCTCAAATCCGCCGGAGAAAGATTTACGGTAATATGTTTTGCCATCATATGAAACCCGCAATTTTTTAATGCATTTTTTACCCGTTCCCCCGCTTCTTTCACCTCAGAGGACAAAAGCCCTACCAACAAAAATGCAGGCAGACCGTCGCTGGCATCCGCTTCCACATGAATGATTTGCCCTTCCACACCGTGAATGGCGCCGCTTTTTATACAACTGTACATCATATCCCCTCTTTCTTATGTTTTCTATAGGCGTTTGCGAAACACGACTATATATACAATTTGATTGTGCAATACATCAATGTGTAAATACGCATTTAGCAAACGCCTAATGTTTTTTCCATATTTTGAAAGAACCCGCTTTCAAATGCAAGGGGCTTGGGATAAATGTAAAAAAATAAGGACATGTAACAAAAGCGAAAAAAAAGCAGGATATGCAACTATTTCATTACATATCCCGCCCATTTCCTTTGCGTATGCCAGCCTTTTACTCTGTCCTGCACAGGCTGACAATACGATTACCTTATTCATCGCTGGTCAACAGCTTTTTTATCTCGCTCATAAATGTATTGACATCCTTAAACTCCCGGTACACCGAGGCAAAACGCACATAGGCGACCTGGTCTAAGCGTATCAGCTCATCCATGACAATTTCACCAATCACGGTGCTCTCTACCTCACGCTCTTCTAAGTTAAACACCTTTGTCTCTATCCTATCCACAGATTTTTCAATCTGGTCTACGGAAACAGGCCGCTTATGACATGATTTTAGCACTCCCGATTCTATCTTACTGCGGTCATAAGGCTCCCGGTTTTTGTCCTTTTTAATCACAATCAACGGTATTGTCTCTACCTTCTCGTAGGTGGTAAACCGCCTGCCGCACTCGTCACATTCCCGTCTTCTTCTGATGGACGCATTGTCGTCCGCCGGTCTTGAGTCGATAACCCTGGTATTATCCTCTCCACAAAATGGGCACTTCATATCGCTTCCTCCTTGGCACTTTTTTTATATTTCGCTTTGCACTGCTAATCACATTTGAGCATAACCTCTTCTACATTCACGTCCACCAAAACAATATCTGCACCTATTTTTATTATTTTGCAAAATGGGATGACGTATTGCGTACTAATTCCAAAGCAGCCAAAAAAGCGGCTTCCCCCCGGAACAATAATCGTGTGTATTTTGCCGTTACAGGGGTCAAATTCACAGTCCACCACATACCCTAAACGGCAGCAGTCCCTGCAGTTAATGACCTCCTTTTGGCGCAATTCCGAAAAGCTCATAGCACCGCCTCAAAAATACATATATAATAATATATGTATAAATTCCTACTGTATTACCTTCACCGGGCATTTCTCCCGGCAGGTGCCGCAATTCGTGCATTTCTCGGCATCAATGTGCGCTAAGTTATCCTCTATCGTAATCGCCTCATTCGGACAGTTTCTTGCACACAGTGTGCAGCCGATACAGCCGGTGTCACAGACCGCCTTCACATCCTTGCCCTTATCTCTGGAATTACAGCGAACCACCTGCTCTAAATCATAGGGAACCAATTCAATTAAATGCCTCGGACATGCGGCAATACACTTTTTGCATGCCTTACATTTCTCCTGGTCAACATAGGCAATCCCTTTTATTAATGTAATCGCATCATAGGGACATGCCTTCGCACAGTTGCCAAACCCAAGACATCCGAAGGTACAGCCCTTTGCGCCGCCATTGGGACTATTCGCAGCAAGCCTGCAGTCCTGAGGCCCAACATATTCATAAA
>CAMWOF010000336.1 GCA_947175805.1 uncultured Clostridiaceae bacterium | reverse complement strand
GGGTGTGATAAATTAATATTTTATAATCCGGTGAGGCCACGTCAATAGATAAATCCTTGCTTAACAGATTTTCCCCCTGCAGCTCACTTTTTAACAGCGTGGTAGAGCTGTCCACCACATAAAAATTATTGTACAGAAAATCAAAGTCTTTTAGTTGCTGTTCGGTATAGGTTACCGAACCGCCGACAGGTATATTCATGGCAGCGGGGAGACCTGCCATATTCTCTGCCCCCACAGGGCTTCCTGCAGCCATATCCACAGGCGCAGAGGCGATTTCCCCTCCCTCTAATGCCAGAATCGTCTCCTGGCTCTTGGTGTCTTCATCCTCATAGAAATAATCCGGAATTTCACTTTCATAGACATAATCCTCCGTTCCTCCATAATCCTCCTCATATCTGAGCAGCGGGAATATCTGTCCAAACAAAGTTAACATCCCCCTGTTTACTGCGGACAGCACGGAGCCGGCCACATACTCCTGTCTGCCCATGTCCACACAAATGGCCAGAGATTTTCCTATGATAAAGAAACTGACCAACAACAGAACCAATGCATAAAATCCCCGTACAATACTCCTGATATTTATTTTCCCGTATGCATAGCTTTTTTTCCTCATATTATTGAATATATGCTAAAACCTCCGGTTGTAGACCAAGCATCTGGTTAAAAGCCTCCGAAATCGTATAACTGATTCTCTTTACCGCATCATCCACATTTTTGGGGGTTACAAACATTTCTGCAAGCTGCGGCGTCAGCATTTCCTTTGCCAGTGCATACCGCTGATTCTCGTCCAACTCCCCAAGCACCTGATTCATCCCTGATTTTCCCAGCGCATTTACCATGGTATCCATGGCAGCATCCACAATAGAGGGGACTGAAATTACAGTGGGTACGCCGATGCCGATAACCGGAATTCCCATGGTTTCCTTCGTGATGGCAGCTCTGTGGTTTCCTACTCCAGAGCCCGGCGCAATTCCAGTATCCGATAACTGGATTGTCTTGTTTAGGCGGTCTGCGCTTCTGGCAGCCAACGCATCCACCACCACCAGAATATCTGGTTTTATTTCTTTAATCATTCCCCTTAACAACTCTCCCGTCTCCATGCCGGTCTGTGCCATGACGCCGGGGGAAATTGCAGAATACATAAATTTGGCAGCAATCACATTCTCCTGAATTAAATGTCTGGTAATGCACAAATTTTCCACTACCATCGGGCCTAAGGCGTCTGGCGTTACCATTCTGTTTCCAAGTCCTGCTATCAGCACATGAAAATGTCCCTGCAAATATACTGCCAGATGCTTCTTTAATATCTGCATCATGGGCTCATGGTAGGATACATCCATACATTCCAGGCTGCGGCTCTCTATCGTAATATAGGTTCCCTCCGGCTTGCCTAGTTTTTCGGCACCCTGCTTAGTTTTTACATAAATTACTGTCTCCGTGATATCCTCCTCGGCATACACCTTCGTGGACACCTCTACCCCCTCGATATACCCTTGCTCACGGACGTTTTCCTCCCCTTCTTTTTCCTCAGCCTGCTTTTTTTCGGTTTTTGCCTCCCCTTGAAACTCCTCTAAACCCTCCCGAAGCTCCACGGCAAGGTCGGTTCTCCCTAAATACATCATAGTTTCGCCTCCTCATATTACGCTTAACACTATCTTTAGTATTTACATTTTTTTGAAAATAATGATTGACAAAACCATACAGATTCAGTAATATTATGGAGTATGTTTACATTAGATTGTCCGTGTCCGGTTTTAATGCGAACCTACCATGCAGTTTACTGACAGTACTTAATACTTAAGGTAACGAACCACAGAACATAGAAAGATGGAGGTGTAAGGTTTGGCTAATATCAAATCTGCAAAGAAGAGAGTTAAAGTAATCGAAAAGAAAACTTTAAGAAATAAGATGATTAGGTCTGAGGTTAAGACTGTCATCAAGAAGCTTGAGGCTGCTATTGCCTCCGGCGATAAGGCTGCTGCACAGGCTGCTTTATTGGCTGCTACTTCTAAGCTTGATAAGGCTGCTGCCAAGGGAGTATACCATAAAAACATGGTATCCAGAAAAGTATCCCGTATGGCTGCTGCCGTCAATAAGATGGCTTAATTTCTTAACTACATGTTGTATATATTCCGCGGCAAAGAAAAACACCCTCTCACGGGTGTTTTTCTTTTGAAAACTCCACAATCAACAGCTCTACCCCGATGACATCCCCGATTCTTCCGGTCTTTATCCTGCTGTCAGTCTCCTGGCACAGTTCAAACATGGACAGCAGCTGGGAATATGTGTAGCCCTTGCATTGGCTGACGTATTTTTTTACGGTAAAGGGCGGGATTGCCGCTTTGGACGCCAGTTCTCCGTACGGTACATTGTCCGTCTGCAGCCCCTTAATTTCAGTGAGAATCCTGACCTGCCTGGTGAGAAGAGCCAAAATGCGGAGAGCAGGCTCCTTTAACGACAATAAATCCCGGTACAGGGAAATGGCCTTCTCCTGCTGATGCATGGTGATGGCATCCATCATGTCAAATATCTTCCCTGTTACCTGATTCACACAGACTGCTTCCACATCAGAAACCGTAATCGTCTGCCGCTCATATGCATAGGAAAACAGCTTCTCCATCTCATGGCTTAACAGCAACATATCCGTACCGCACTGCTCCAGAATGTAAGACGCCGTTTTCGCATCAATTTTTTTACTCTCCCGTTTGCACAGGCTTTGAATCCAGGTAACCAGAGTTTTCGTATCCGGTGTGCCGAGCTCAGCAACATAGCCTTCCTTTTTTACTGTCTTGTAAACCTTTGAGCGTTTATCTACCTCGCTCTCCACGAAAATCATGCACGTACTGTCAGGAAGTTCAGAAAGTCCCTCGGAAAGTCCCTCCGCAGCATTTTTAAAGAACCCGGTATCTTCAAGCACCAGCACTCTTTTTTCTGCAAGGAAGGGCAGTGTCTGGGCC
>CAMWOF010000335.1 GCA_947175805.1 uncultured Clostridiaceae bacterium | reverse complement strand
GTCTGGGACGAAGCGGTATATGGGGGCGGAAAGCCCGGCGCTGCAAAAAAAGTGTGGGATGTGCTTGCACCCATTCAGGGCATTTATTTAAATTCCGCAGCAGTTTCGGCACAACCGGGAACCGGAAAACAGGGCAATCTTCCGGCAGGTGCATTGAACAGGCTGGAACGGAGCGTGGGCTTTATCAATCAGGCAGAGAATAAAGAAGGGCTGTCTGGAGGCTGTGACAGGGAGAATACCTTACAGGCGGCAAAGCGTTGTGCCGCAGCCTTCCGGCATCGAAAACGGGCAGTGACCGCCGGTGATTATGAGGATATTGTGGGCAGCCAAATCAGAAATATTTTGCAGGTGCGGTGCTTTCCGGGGCGTAATGCAGCAGGAGAGGAGATGCCTGGACATATCACTTTGGTGGTGCTGCCGCCAAAAGGGGAAGGGCAGTTTAGCGGAATGAAAAAGCATATCTATGACTGTTTGGAGTCCTGCATAGATGAACGGATATTGAAAGAGGGGCGGCTGCATGTCGTACTGCCGCAATGGGTGCCGCTGAAGGTAAACATCTCGCTGACGCCAAGACCAGGGGTCCGGCACCATGTATTAAAGGAACAATTAATGAAATGGATAAATGCATTTTTAGACCCGGTGACGGGAAATTTTGATAAAAAGGGCTGGCGAATCGGTACGATGCCCTCCTGCGTACAGATGGAAAATGCCTGTGAGCAGATGAAGGAAATTGTTTATGTAAAGCGTATCAGTATGAACCAGGGCCGGGATTGTGGCCCTTATGCGCTGGCATACGGGAAAGACCATGAAATTTTCATTGAAAGCTAGCCTGAAAAAACGGAAGGAGAACAAAAAGCAATGCTGCCAATTGAGGAAGTGGAGCAGCCGGACTTTTTAGACCTGTTGGAAGCTGCAAAGGAAAAGATAAGTAAATATTATCCTGCCTGGACAAATTTTAATCCTGCGGACAGCGGCATGGCAATTTTGGAGCTGCTTGCTTATATGACTGAGTTGCAGCAGTACCATGCCGGGCAGCTCGGACCCTCCCATTGGCTGGCATTTTTACATTTATTGGGTATTGTGCCGAGAGGCTTGGAGCCGGCAGGCGTTTGGGCGGAGGCGGAGCAGGTGGGAGCATCCTTTCATCTGCTCTCTGGTACAAAGTTTTATGTGGGAACGCAAATCTGGGAGACGGAAAAGACAGTGTATATGGAGACACAGCCTCTTTTGAGCAAGATGGAAAAGACGCCGTTTTACCCTTTTGGAGAAAAACCGGAGCCGGTAGTATGGTATGAGCTTTCCCTGGCAGGGACATTAAAGGAGGGCTATGTCTATACTTTATATTTTGATGTGGATGATTCCTATCCGGTAAAGAGAAATCCTATAGAACAGGAGGAGTTTTTGCCTTTGATAAGGCTTTCTTTGGAGTACGGCACTCCAAAGGGCTATCGAAGCTGCGAACTGCTGGAGGATACAACCTACGGGCTGCTTCAATCCGGTTATTTACAGTTTCGGCTTCAAACGCCGCAAAAAATAAATACTGTTTCTGCGTGGATGCCCCCGGATGGTAAGGCACGGGAGCAATACAGCCTGATTTTTGCGGCAGAAGGGGAGTATGATACTGCGCCGCACATCAATCATATGTCTTTTCAAATGGTGCCGCTGGTACAGAAGGATACCAGGGTTGAAACCAGAGAATATAAGGTAATATCAGGCTCGCAAAGAGAGCTTGACCAAGTGTCGGCTTCGGAATCTGTTTTTTATAAAATTGTTTGTGATACTGCCATAGGGGTAAACGGCAGTGTGGAGTTTTATGAGCAGACGCACAAGGGCTTTCAGCGTTTACGGGGCTATTCCTCCTATCTGTTTGAGGGTCGGCGGTATTTTGTATTTGTGGAAATACAGGCAGAGACGATAATGATGCTCGCCATGGCAGAGGGTGTTTCTAAAGAGAGCCTCACCTTTTGGGGCAGCGGCGCTCCAGATCAGCTTTACTATCTGCCGGATAAAAACGTGCTGGGCAGTGCATTTTCCCTTTGGGTGGAGGAGGAGCCGGATTATTATATGCCGTGGCACAGTGTGACGGATTTTCAGGCTGCGGGAGAAGGTGAGCGGTGTTTTATCCTGGAGGAAAAAACTGGTATTTTGAGATTTGGGGACGGTGTTTTGGGCAGGGCGCCTAAAGGAAAAATTATGATAACCGGCTATGCCCTTTGTGTGGGCAGTGCAGGGAATATACAAAAAAAACAGATATTGGAGATACCGGGTCAGCGGGAAGGCTGCCGCCTGAGAAATGAAAAGCCGGGGTGTGGCGGCGCAGATGCGGAGACGCTCAAGGATTGTATCAACAGATATCAGGAGGAGGCAAAGAGGCAGCGGCGGGGAGTGACCATGGAGGATTATGCCTGCCTGATTCGGGAGACTCCAGGACTTCGCATCAAAAAGGTCAGAGTATATCCCGGCGAGGTTGGAAAAAATTGCCTGGAGGCGGTGGTGCAGCCCTATACAAATGATGAGCGTAGATTGCGGGGCGGGAGATACAGGGAAAATATTATGCATTATATGGAAAAACACAGGCTTTTGGGCACAAAGCTGCTCATCAGATTTCCGCAGTATATCAGTATTACCTTGCAGTTGGAAATCGCTGTAAAACGGCATTTTTCCAATGTCTGTCAGCAGTTGGAGGCTGCGGTGAGGGATTATTTTGACAAACATGTGGATTTGGGACAGCCGGTGATATACAGCAACCTGTACGGATATATGGAAGCGCTTCCGGTGACTGCGGGAATTAAGGAGCTTTCCATATATGCCAGCGGCAGAGGCGTTGTCAAGGAGAAAAATGGCGACATCACAATTCCGCCCTATGGTATCCCCTGCCTTGAAAAACTGCGGTTGAAATATGTGTTGGAAAGCTGATACCGGAATGATGAAGCGGGGTGACGGCATGGAGGGAAAAAACGCTGGGAAACATAATAGAGCGGCAAAGGAC
>CAMWOF010000334.1 GCA_947175805.1 uncultured Clostridiaceae bacterium | reverse complement strand
GGTCCGTAGTTGTTGGAGCAGCGGCTGATTGTTACGGGCAGCCCGTAGGTTCTGTGGTAGGCAAGTACAAGCAAATCCGCACTTGCCTTAGAGGAACTGTAGGGACTGCTGGTGTGGATTGGCGTCTCTTCCGTGAAAAATAAATCCGGTCTGTCCAGTGGCAAATCACCGTATACCTCATCTGTGGATACCTGATGATAGCGGGTAATACCGTATTTTCTGCATGCATCCATCAGCACAGCAGTGCCGAGGATATTTGTCCGCAGAAAAATTTCAGGGTCTTCAATAGAGCGGTCCACATGGCTTTCAGCAGCAAAGTTTACGATGATGTCCGGGTGCTCCTCCTCGAACAGCTTATATACAGCGTCCCTGTCTGTGATACTTTCTTTTACAAAACGGAAGTTTGGATTGTCCATGACAGGCGAGAGTGTAGAGAGGTTACCTGCGTAGGTTAAGCAGTCTAAACAGATAATCCGATAGTCAGGATACTTGTCCAACATATGAAAAATAAAGTTGCTTCCGATAAATCCGGCGCCGCCGGTCACAATAATGGTCATAATGATTAATCTCCTTTTTTTATATATAGTGATAGGCAATTGCGAACAAACTGTCATAATTGCACAATCAAATTGTATATATAGACGAGGTTCGCAATTGCTTAATCAGTGCAGCACATCCAGATATTTGCCGTCCAAGACATCCTTCAAATACTGTCCGTACTGGTTCTTTTTCAGCACCTCATATACTTTGAGCACATCTTCCTCTGTAATCCAGCCGTTTAAGTAGGCGATTTCCTCCAGGCAGGCAATCTTTCTGTGTTGGTGATCTTCGATGGTTTTAACAAAGCTTGTAGCTTCTACCAGGCTTTCATGCGTACCGGTGTCTAGCCAGGTAAAGCCCTGTCCTAAAAGCTCTACGTTTAATGTGCCCTTTTCGAGATATATGCGGTTTAGGTCTGTTATCTCTAATTCGCCTCTGGCACTGGGCTTTAAATTCTTTGCATACTCCACAACCTGATTATCATAGAAGTAAAGACCGGTGACACAGTAATTACTCTTTGGATTTTCTGGTTTTTCTTCAATGGAAATTGCCTTGCCCTCCCGGTTAAATTCCACGATACCGAAGCGTTCAGGGTCATCTACATAATAGCCGAATACCGTTGCGCCTTTGCCGCTTTCAGCATTGGTTACCGCTTCCTTTAAGCGTTTTTTCAGTCCGTGACCGGCAAAGATATTATCGCCCAGCACCATGGCTGCCGTATCGGTTCCAATAAATTTTTCGCCGATAATAAATGCCTGTGCCAGACCGTCCGGGCTTGGCTGTACCTCATAGGATAAGGATACGCCAAACTGGTGGCCGTCTCCTAACAGCTCCTGAAACCTCGGGGTATCCTGTGGCGTAGAAATAATCAGGATATCACGGATGCCTGCATTCATTAGAACAGACATCGGATAGTATATCATGGGTTTATCATAAATCGGCAAAAGCTGCTTTGAGGTTACCATGGTCAAAGGGTAAAGTCTGGTGCCGGAGCCGCCGGCTAAAATAATTCCTTTCATAAAATGTAATCCTTTCCTGATTCATATTGATGCACAAGTGCTTATTAAATAGTGTATCCATTATTTGTTATGCAATTCTGATTTGTGTTTCTACCTTAAATAAAAAGTGAATTTCAACACAATATCCATATTATAATAACATACAGTTTCTTCCTTGCCAAGAATATTATTTCTTTTTGCCTTTTTCTCAGCCAGAAATACCCATAGCTTTTTTACATTTATTTTGTTATAATGTGTAGGCACACCCATTGTAGAGGAACATAAGGAGGATACATAAGTGTATAAAGATTTGGACGACATAGATTTTGATTCGTCGGATGATTTGGATGAGCTTTTAGAGGCATCTGACAAGGATGACGATGACTACGAAAAATACTGTTATCTCTGCCGGCGTTCGGAGACACAGGCAGGGGGCTTAATCCATCTGCCGAATGATATCAGCATTTGCAGGAAGTGTATGCAAAAGACATTTGATTCCTTCAATTCTAATCAGATGCAGTTCGTGGATATGTCCAGCATTATGAACATGATGGGACATGACCAGATGCCAAAGCAGCAGAAGGTAAAGAAGAAAAAGAAAGCAAAAAAGGAGCCCGAGCCGGAGCTGACATTAAAATCAATACCGGCGCCCCATATATTGAAAGCACAGTTAGATGAGTATGTGATAGGGCAGGACTATGCGAAGAAGGCGATTTGCGTGGCGGTGTACAATCACTACAAGCGGGTGCTTACGGACACCATGGATGATATTGAGATTGAGAAATCCAATATGCTGATGATTGGGCCTACTGGTTCGGGTAAGACCTATCTGGTAAAGACCATTGCGAAAATGCTGAATGTGCCGCTGGCGATTACGGATGCGACGACGCTCACAGAGGCAGGTTACATAGGCGATGATGTAGAGAGTGTGCTCTCTAAGCTGCTGGCAGCTGCGGGAAATGATGTGGAGAAGGCGGAGCGGGGAATTGTATTTATTGATGAGATTGATAAAATTGCCAAGAAACGCAATACGAATTCCAGGGATGTGAGCGGTGAATCCGTGCAGCAGGGGCTTCTCAAACTGTTGGAGGGTTCTGAGGTGGAGGTGCCAGTGGGGGCGGGAAGCAAAAATGCCATGGTGCCATTAGAGACGATTAACACCCGCAATATTTTATTTATCTGCGGCGGTGCATTTCCTGATTTGGAGGATATTATCAAGCGTCGTCTGACAAAGACTGCTTCTATGGGCTTTCGGGCGGAGTTAAAGGATCAGTTTGACAACGATCCGGATTTGCTCGCCAAGGTGACGGTAGACGATTTGAGGGAATATGGCATGATTCCGGAGTTTTTAGGGCGTTTACCGGTGATTTACACGCTGCGCGGGCTGGATGAGGGCATGCTGGTAGAGATTTTAAATGAGACGAAAAATGAAATCCTAAAGCAATACGAGAAGCTATTGCGG
>CAMWOF010000333.1 GCA_947175805.1 uncultured Clostridiaceae bacterium | reverse complement strand
TCATATAATAATGGGAGATATTGCTGTCGGCAATATCTCCTTATTTGCGTGAAGAATGCATAAGGAGACAGACGCTGTAAAATACAATATGGTCGAGAAAGGTAATGAAATGATGAAAAACGAATATGAAAATAAAAATGATTCCGAGAAGGAGAAAAAAGAAGCGGAGCAGGTTGAAAACAAAATAATAGAGGAAAACGGGCAGATGAAGCTAAATAGAAATTCTATGAAGTATCAGATTCATCTGCTGAATATTATTGGCGAGATTGAAGGACATGAGTGTGCCCCTGCGATGACAAAGACCACGAAATATGAACATGTACTGCCTAAGCTGGCATCCATTGAGGATGACGAGAAAACTGACGGACTTCTGGTGCTTTTAAACACCGTGGGAGGAGACGTGGAGGCAGGGCTTGCAATTGCAGAGATGATAGCTTCCATCACAAAACCGGTGGTAACGCTGGTGCTGGGCGGCGGACATTCTATCGGTGTGCCCCTGTCGGTGTCCGGGAACACATCCTTTATCGTTCCCACGGCAACTATGCTCGTGCATCCAATTCGCATGAACGGAACTGTAATCGGTGTGAAACATAATTATGAATATATTGAGAAGATGCAGGATAGAATTATCAGTTTTACGGCCAGCCATGCGAAGATATCCGAGGATAAATTGAGAAACATCATGTTCAACACATCCCAGCTTGCAAAAGACGTAGGGACGGTGCTTGTGGGAGAGGAAGCAGTAGAAGCAGGACTTATTCACCGGGTAGGCGGTATCGGCGAGGCAATGCAGTGTTTATATGACTTGATAAAAAACCAAAAAGATAGTATGATAGAATGAGCATTATTTATAGGAAAGAGGATAGGCTTATGTCATTATTAGAAGCAATTATTATGGGACTTATCCAAGGGCTTACGGAGTTCCTTCCGGTATCCAGCTCAGGACATCTTGCAATATTTAAAAATGTCTTTGGAATTAATACGGAAACCGGGATTTTGTTCGACGTGCTCCTGCATGTGGGGACGCTGGCTGCTATATTTATTGCCTACTGGAAGGATATCAAGGAGTTGATTGTCAACGGCTTTGGGATTCTCGGATGCTGGATTGTAAATGCTTTGATTTGGCTGGGAAATTTGTTTGTAAAAGAGAAGAAGCCTTATAAGCCGGTACTGAACACACCGTACAGGCGGTTTGTGATGATGGTGATTATCAGTACGATTCCAACTGGTATCCTGGGAATTGTGCTTGAGGACGTGATTGGAAGTGCGGGGGAGTTTTTGCTGATTCCCGGCCTTTGTCTGGTTATTACGGCATGTGTTTTATACATTGCAGATAAGCTGCCGGGGGGCAGTAAATCCCCCCAGACCGCTACATATACAGATGCAGTAAAGATTGGTGTTGTTCAGGGTGTGGCGACACTGCCCGGTATATCCCGTTCAGGCAGTACAATTACCGCCTGTCTTGCCTGCGGCTTTGACAAGACATTTGCAGTAAAATATTCCTTTATTATGTCAATTCCGGCAATTATGGGTGCAGCGGTTTTGGAGCTGAAGGATGGGCTTAATATGGTGGCTTCAAATCAGTTGATGTATTATGGCATCGGTACAGTTGTGGCAGGCGTGGTTGGCTATATTTGTATAAAGACGGTATTAAAAATGGTACAGAATAATAAGTTTAAATATTTTGCTTTTTACTGTTTTATTGTAGGCATGGCATCCGTTGTGGGATATTTTGTCCTTTGAGTATTGTGCCGGGTGAAGCATACAAAAGTTAAGATAAGATAAGGGGGAAAGCTGTTTCCCAAGAGGGAGACGGATGGATTAGATGGCAGCAGCGAGGAATAATCAATCAAAATCAAATACATCCCGGGGGGGCGGGAAGACTGGTCAGAAGGCAGCGGCAAAGGGCAGTACAAAGACAAAAAAAAATACTTCGGGAAAAAATCAGATACCGGAGGATACAGCTTCCATGGGGGAAGAAATCATACTGTTGATATTTGTTGCAATCAGCGTTTTGTTGGAATTCAGCAAGTTTGGCGTTTGTGGCGTAATCGGAGATTTTTTGAGCAGGATTATGTTCGGACTGTTTGGCTTTATTGCGTACATAGTGCCGGTTTACATGTTTTTTAGTGCAGCATTTCTCATATCAAACCAGTACAAATCCAGGGTTGTAAAAAAGGTTATTTATGTGGGGCTTTTGCTTCTGGTCATCAGCATTTTCGTGCAGATGCTGATGGGTGTGCAGGTGGAGGATATGCTGGAGTTTTATAAGGATGCAGCGGTTTCAAAGACCGGCGGCGGTCTGTTCGGCGGCGTGCTTGCATATCTTTTGGTGACGGGCTTAGGCAGTGTAGGCGGATATATTGTCCTGTTTGCCGTTACGGTCATATTGCTGGTGCTTCTCACAGAACTGTCCTTTGCTGATAGTCTGAAAGGACAGCTTGGCTTTATGAGCGTGGACAGCTATGAGCAGACACAGCAAAAAAGGAAACAGCGCGCCGAGCACCGCCGAGAAAAGAAAAGGGAGAGGGCGGCCAGCGCAGCTGCTGCTGAAAAGTCAAAACAGGAGGATGCAGATCCGTTCCATCGATCTAAGAAATCCGGCATAGACATGGCAGAGGCGCTTCGCGTGCTTCCTGCAGATACGGACAAGGGGATTATCAGACCGGACAGTCCGGCAAACAGGGGAGGACATCCGGTCATAGATGAGGAAATCCATGAGATTATGATGGATTTTGAACCAGAGCCGGATATGGATTTCGATTCGGGGGCTGCCATTGGGGCTACGGCAGAGATGAAACCGGATACGGCATATGAAGATGAGGCCTTGTTGTTAGAGGAGCCAAAGAAAAAACGGCAGAGGCGGACAAAGAAGTCTTTAGGAGCCGCTTCTAATGCTGGTGATGATACCTCAGGAGTCGAGCACTGCGAAGCAGCCTCTGATGCTGACCCAGCTGGAGACGAGACTTGGTCAGAATCCCAGAGTGGGTGTGACGTTACCTTAGG
>CAMWOF010000332.1 GCA_947175805.1 uncultured Clostridiaceae bacterium | reverse complement strand
ATATCACTCCCGCATATGCCGCAGCCCGCCAGTCAAGGCGGCAATGTCCCGGCAACAACATTCTCTGGAATTTAGTATGGCTGGAAAACAGTATCTGATTCAGAAAATCGTCCTCAGCAAAAAATAATTTTAAGCCTGATGAAGATATGAAATAATTATTCCTCCATCTCCATCACATCAAAAATATCCCCCTCCGGTTCCTGCTTAAACACCATCCGTTCCCTGGTTGTGGGATGGGTAAACTCAAGTCTTGTGGCATACAGGGCAATCTCCCGGTAAATGCGCTTTCTTCTGGCAAATACCGGATTGTATCTGGTATCGCCGTAAATCCCAGCGCCCCGTCCTGCTGTCTGCACCCGAATCTGATGGTGCCTGCCGGTCATAAGCTGTATCAGCACATAGGATAAAATGCCCTCGTCCGTCTCAAACACATCTAATACTTCATAGGAAAGCTCTGCCCGCTTTGCCCCCTTTGTTCCCTTATCCACGATTTTAGAGGTATTGGTCTTCCCATCCCGCACCATGTAATCCGTCAGGGTTCCCACATCCTCCGGCAGCTCCCCGGTCAAAATCGCCTGATAATACTTTGTCACCCTGCCATCGCTAATCTCGTCTGAAAGCCTTGCCGCTGCCTCCCGGTTTTTTGCAAACACCATTATGCCGCCCACCGGTCTGTCCAACCGGTGAAGCACCGCCAGATACGGCTCCTCCTCCATCTCATACTTTTCAAACAAATAATTTTTCAGATAGCTCTCCATATCCTCGTCATTTGACCTGTCCGGCTGGGTCGGAACCCCGGCGGGCTTCACGCATACAATGATATCCTCATCCTCATGTAAAATGTTTATCTTCATACTCTTTTACCTTTCTATATAAACTATGCCTTAAACCGATACCCCACACCCCAAATCGTCTCGACATACTGGGGATTCGCACTGTCGTACTCTATCTTCTCACGGATTTTCTTAATATGTACCGTAACCGTTGCAATATCCCCTACCGACTCCATATCCCAAATTTTTTGGAACAACTCGTCTTTGGAAAATACCCGGTTCGGATTACTTGCAAGAAAGGTCAGCAAATCAAACTCCTTGGTCGTCAATATTTTCTCCTCATCGTTTACATATACCCTTCTGGCAGTCTTGTCAATGCGGATTCCCCGAAGCTCCACCACATCATTTCTCTGCTGGTTTGAGCCAACCAAACGCTCATACCTGGCAATATGTGCCTTCACTCTTGCCACCAGCTCACTTGGACTAAAGGGCTTCGTCATATAATCATCCGCTCCCAGCCCCAGACCGCGAATTTTGTCGATATCATCCTTTTTCGCTGACACCATCAGAATAGGAATATCCTTTTTTACCCGGATTTCCCTGCACACCTCAAAGCCGTCCATACCCGGCAGCATCAAATCCAGAATCACCATGTGAAACTCCTCTGATAATGCCCGTTCTAAGCCCTTTTTTCCATCCGCCTCTATTATTACCTCGAAATCGGACAGCTCCAGATAATCCTTCTCTAGTTCTGCGATGCTCTCCTCGTCCTCTACGAGTAAAATCCTGTACATAATAAAAACCTCCTACATAAACCATAATCATTCTTCTACACTCTGCAATGTGAAGAAAATACTGGTTCCCACACCCAGCCTGCTGGTTGCCCACATGGCGCCCCCATGCTCCTCCACCACCTTCTTGGCAATGGCAAGCCCTAAGCCGGAACCGCCCATGGAACGCCTGGCCTCATCTGCCCTATAGGTGCGGTTAAAAATATTCGGCAAATCCTCCTCGCTGATGCCGCAGCCATTGTCCTCGAATTCAAACTGCACCATATCATTTACCTGCTTTAACCGGATATCCACCTCGCACTGCTCCTTATCACAATATTTCTGGGAATTCGTGATAATATTTGACACCACTCGCCGGATTTTCTCCGGGTCTGCCATAACCTTTGTCCCTTTCCGGCAGTAATTCTTATATTTCACATGGAACTGCTCGCAGCTCTGCCCTCCCATTTGGGATTTCCCCCGTGAGGCAGCCACATTACCCAGCTCCGAAATCTCGTCAATACAATCCTGCATATAATTATCAATGGAAATTGCCTGAAAATTATAGGGAATCGCATTGCTGTTCAGTTTGGTATACAACGAAAGCTCATTAATCATGGCATCCATTTCATTTGCCTTGTTATAAATAATGCGGATATATTTTTCCACCTTCTCCGGCGAATTCGCCACACCGTCCATCAACCCTTCCGCATAACCCTTTATCGAGGTAACCGGCGTCTTTAAATCATGGGAAATATTGGCAATCAACTCCCGGTTTTTCTCCTCTGCTTCCACCTGCTGCTGCATAGAATGTTTCAGCTCATTTCTCATATTGTTAAAGGACTGGCATAACTCGCCCAGCTCATCATCCGAATCCACCTTGACGTTATAATCCCAGTCGCCCTCCATAATAGCAGTGGTGCCATGCTTCAAAGACTTAATCGGACGCACAAACTCATGGTACATATATGCAGATATCAATATGCTGACAGAAACGGAAACAAACACCAGAATCATAATCAGGCTAAATGCAACCTTTTTAAATTTTGGCACAATATCTCCCAGATAGGCAATCAGAAAAACCGAACCGGGATCTCCGTCCGTAAACTGAAAATCAATTTGACGGAACATATAGCTTTTAGGAACAGTAATATAAGAAACGGTATCCCCATGGTGGTTTGCAGCGCCCGGCAGCTGCTCCTTCAGCCCCATATCAAGACGCTCCACTCCTTGATATATAATTTCATCCGCCTTTTTAATGACCAGAAAAGCATTATTTTCCCGGAGACTTTCATTGATGCTGTCCATATCCTGACTGTTAATCTCATCAAGCTCCCTGTTATCATACATGGTCAGCAAAATCTCCATCTGGGTCTGCACGAGACTGTTCATCGCATCAATGGGATTGCCCATCTGACCGATGCTCTCCGACCCCAGTGCGGAACCGTAAGCAGACTGCACATATATAT
>CAMWOF010000331.1 GCA_947175805.1 uncultured Clostridiaceae bacterium | reverse complement strand
GGTTTATGGCAAGTGCCATTTTCTTCCATCCGTCTGTCAGATTTCCACGTCAAATACCCTGTCTCTGAAATAATATTTTCTGTCTTCTTCCGTAATTTCTCGAATTACCCTACAGGGATTGCCTGCAGCGGCCACCCCATCCGGAATATCTCTTGTTACAACACTCCCGCCGCCAATCACTACATTACTGCCAATCGTCACCCCCGCCATGATTACAGCACTTCCGCCAATCCATACATTATCTCCAATCGTAATGGAGATTCCATATTCGTATCCGGAATTTCTGGATTCAGAATGCAACGGATGGCCAGCAGTATAAAAGGATACATTGGGACCTAACAAGACATTTTTTCCCATTTTCACCTTTGCAACATCCAAAATCGTACAATTGTAGTTTGCGAAAAAATTTTCACCTACTTCTATGTTATATCCATAGTCACAGTGAAACGGGGGTTCAATAAAGACCGCTTCTCCGGTCTTCCCGAACAATTCTTTTAGCAGTCCCGGAATCCTTTCGTATTGATCAGGGTGAAGGTTATTCAGTTCATAAATTTTTCTTTTACATTCCATACGTTCCCTGCTTAATACGGCATCAGATGCAATATAAGGAAGTTCAGCAAGCAGTCTCTCTTTTTGTTCCATTTTTATATCCATTCCTTTCGCTTCGCTCAGGCACAAAACGTTATGAAAATGGTTGCCTGAGCCTCTTTTTTCTTTATAATTCTTCTTAATAGGGAACTCGGTATACTACAAATCACGGGGAGGTGAGTGGGCTGTCCGGCTTGCCGGATGACCGCATTTTTATATGTGTAGTACGCCTTTTCAAGCACAAATAAGTGTGACTTATGGGCACGTAATCTTATCTTTGTATAAACAATCTCGTTTATGGCTTAGGCGTTCAGTCAATGCCGTCTCTCCCTATAATCTTTGGCGAACCGTTTCGGTTCTGAAAGGAATCCCTATGGCTTTAAAAATCGTGTACAAAATCTGTTGTGGCATTGATGTCCACAAAACTTTTGTAGTGGCCTGCATCGCCTCTACTGATCCCAAAGGCGTGACCACTTATGTGAGCCACCGTTTTTCGACCTACACGAAAGGTCTGAAAGATTTGTTACAATGGCTTCTCGCACACAACTGTAAGGACGTCTGTATGGAATCTACCGGTAAATACTGGATCCCGGTCTACAACATCTTAGAAAATGATTGTTCGATCGTCCTTGCACATCCCAAATATGTTAAGGCTATCCGTGGTAAGAAAACTGACAAGAAAGATGCCAAATGGATTGCTGACCTGTCCAAGCATGACCTTGTTGCCGGCAGTTTTATGCCGCCAGCTGCGTGACCTTATGCGCTACCGTTTTAAACTGACCTGCTTTAGATCAAGTGAAAAGAATCGTTTGCAGAACTGTCTCACGGTTTCCAATATCCAGTTGGGAAACGTTGTTTCGGACACCTTCGGCAAATCTGCCCAGGCGATACTGGATAAACTTTTGGAAAATCCCGCAGATACTTCCTTTGACCTTGAACCCCTTGTTTTCAAAAGCCTGAAAAAGAAACTTCCTGAATTGCGTGATGCCATCGATGGATATATCACACCCGAACAGGCCGGTAAACTCAAGGTGATCAAAGGGCACTTCGAAGACCTTGGATCCCGGAAGGCAGAGCTTGAAGAACTCATCCTTGCGCTCGCCGCTCCCTATCAGCAGGAACTTGCCATTCTCCAAACCGCTCCTGGTATCAGCAGTGTTTTCACTGCCATCGGGATCATTTCCGAAATCGGTACCAATATGGAGGCTTTCCCTTCGGCGAAACACTTATGTTCATGGGCCGGTCTTACCCCGACCAACAATGAAAGCGCAGGGAAGAAAAAATCTGTCCGGGTCTCCAAAGCCGGATGCTACATCAAGCCGCTGCTTGTGCAGTGCGCTAATGCTATTGTTACCAGCAAAAAGCATCCTGAAATCCGTAACCGCTATCTCCGTATCAAAAAGCGTCGCGGCCATAAGAAAGCAATCATTGCCATAGCAAGAATGCTTCTGACTGCATTATACCACATGTTAAAGAACGGGGAAAACTATAATGCGGAACTTTACCGGAAATCCGACATGCCTCCTGCGGATCGCGAAATAACGGTAGAACAGGCAATCCTTATCGCAAAAAATCAAGGTTATAAGATTAAGTCAGCAACTGCATAACCTTAACATTACCAATATTCAATTTTTAAAGCAGCCACCGAAAGATGGCTTGTTTGCGATGCGGTTAAGGTAATGGATACCCTCTACTTCTCATTTTCAATCTTCCTCTTTTAGAACAGACTTCCGGGTATGAAATGCTTTCCTTCCTGCACTCTTTTTCACCACGTAAACGTATCTCCCGGAATTTCACATAGAAAAACTCCTCCTGGATTCTGCCCATGACGCCTATCCTGTCTACAAATATAGCAGGCGTGGGGACATCACCCATTTTATTGATCGCAATCCTAGACATACAGGGCATTTCACCTATAAAGATGATTTCGCCATTGATGATAACAGTGTCCCTGTCCGCAGAATGGGCTTACGTATGTACAAGGATGCGTATGAAGATGCAAAACATCGGGCAAAATACCGCTACCCGAAAGCAGGCCGCAAACAAGGATGTTTCTGTGAACAACCCTGTTCCCCTGCCAAATATGGCAGGACGGTACACATTTACCAGTAACAATCCAAGGCTGTTTTCCATACCACCAAGGGATTCTACAGCATGGAAAAAGGAATATGATACAAGAACTTTCGTGGAACGCTCCAACAAGTGTGAGAGAGAGGACTATAAATTAGAGGACGGCAGACACCGCTCTATTAAGATGTGGCACTGCTGTCTCTACAGCATTATGAGCCTGCGAAATGCCATCTGCTGAGATATTTCAGGAATCATTATTAAATTTAATCACCTAATAATAACCTTACCCTTACACAAGATGTTTTATATTCGTCCGCTGTAACCCGGAATTCTTTTGCAAACACTGCTTGAGAATG
>CAMWOF010000330.1 GCA_947175805.1 uncultured Clostridiaceae bacterium | reverse complement strand
AAGGGCTGATATTCTGTCACTGTTAGGATTTGTCCCTCAAAGCTATATGGGACAATAATTTTGTTTGATTCGTAAAAAAGGAGGTGTATAGATATGAAGATGACATTTCAGCCTAAAAAGAGGTCACGTTCTAAGGTTCACGGTTTCAGAAAGAGAATGAGTACTGCCAATGGCAGAAAAGTTTTAGCTTCAAGAAGGGCAAAGGGAAGAAAGAAATTATCAGCATAGGTCGCAATTATGTGACCTTTTCTTTTCTTAAAGAATGGATGTGTCGTTTTGAAGAATTTAATATCTTTAAAAAACAGCAGAGAATTTGGAGCAGTTTATGATAAGAAGATTTCCTATGCTAATCGTTATTTGGTTATGTATATTGCTCCAAATCAAATGAATGAAATCAGACTTGGAATCTCAGTCAGTAAAAAGGTGGGAAATAGTGTTATAAGGCATCGTATAACCCGGTTAATCCGCGAAAGCTATAGATTGAATAAATCATGTATAAAAACCGGATTTGATATTGTCGTCGTGGCCCGCCAGAATGTGAAGGGTAAGAGCTATCAAGAAGTGGAAAGCGCATTGATACATTTGTTAAAGCTTCACAAAATCTATATAGAAGCTTAAAATTATGCGTAAATTGGAAAGTGTCAAGCGTAAAAGAAAAGTTATTATGGTTGCATGCTCCTACAGAGCATCTGACATTTAATAGGAAGAAAAAATGAAAATTTTGAGATGTTTTTTTATAGGATGTATTCATTTTTATCAGCAAAGCATTTCTCCGTTTTTTCCGGCGAGATGCAAGTATCAGCCAACCTGTTCACAGTATGCTGTAGAAGCGATTGAGAAATATGGCCTAATCAGGGGAAGTCTTTTGGCTGTCTGGAGAATACTTCGGTGTAATCCTTTCAGCAAGGGAGGTTATGACCCTGTTCCGTAGTATTTAAGGAGGAACTTATGTTATTGACAATGCAAGGTGGTATATTATTTCCAATTTCCTGGTTATTTGGAAAAATTATGGATTTTATATACAACATTTTAGCGGTTGACGGAATTGCCAGTATCGGTATCTGTATTATTGTGTTTACGGTAATTGTAAAGATTATTATGCTTCCGTTGAATATTAATATGCAGAAATCTACAAAGCTTAATTCATTTATTCAGCCGGAGATTGCAAAAATTCAAAAAAAATATAAAAATAAAACAGATCAGGAATCTATGATGAAGCAGAATCAGGAGATTAATGATGTATATAAGAAGTACGGCACCAGCATGACTGCAGGGTGTCTGCCCACATTAATTCAATTTCCTGTTATTATGGGACTTTATGATGTTGTCAGAAATGTACCTGCCTATGTTTCATCTATTAAAGAATTTTATACGCCGATTGCTGACCAGATTATTAATTCCGGTATAGATTATCAAACAAAGCTTACGGAATTTGTAAATGAAAATAGTATTAGTACCGCTGCCCAGGCAATTAAAAATTTTGAGACAGGAAATACGGTAAATACAATTATTGACGTTATTGATAAATTTTCTACTACACAGTGGCAGGATTTTATCAGTATGTTATCCTCAGAGGGACAGACAAAAATTGTAGATGCTATTAATGCGAATCTTCCGAGCATTACTGCCGTAAATGAATTTATGTTTGGCATTGATATTTCGGAGGCGCCGGGTTTCATTTTGTCCGCTGCACTGCTTATTCCGATTGCCTCTACCTTGGTACAGATAATCAGCATGAGAATTTCTATGGCACAGACTAAGAAAAATAGTCAGGGCAATGATAATCCGATGGCAAATTCCATGATGAAGGGTATGATGTTCATGCCAATTATGTCATTCTTCATGTGTGTGGTTCTGCCATGTGGTATCGGTGTTTATTGGACTATCAGCGGAATTTTATCATTGGTAATTCAAATTGCAGTGAATTACTATTTTGATCATATTGTTGATCCGGATGTATTAATTGAAAACCAGTTGAAAAAAGCTGAAAAGAAAAATGCGAAGAAGAAGGGTAAAAAATCTTTAATGGAGCGTATGATGGAGGCGTCAGGAGCGGAAAGTGCATCTAAGGATGCCCCGATGAGCAACCGCATATCCAATAAAAATTTAAAAACCTATGATACAAAGAATATACAAAGTGTCAGCAGTACCGGAAAAAAATATAAACAGGGAAGCATGGCATCAAAAGCAAATATCATGTTAAATTACGATGATGTGAAGGGAAGGGAGTAGGATTTATGGAATATATTGAGTTCAAGGGTAAAACGGTAGATGAAGCTGTGACGACAGCTTCCATTCAATTTGGTATTGCAAGCAATGAGCTGGATTATAAGGTTGTAGATAAAGGAAATACCGGTTTTTTGGGCATCAATAAAAAACCGGCGGTGATTATGGCAAGAAGAAAGGAAACGGTTGTCGATAAGACTGAGGTTTATCTGGATGCTCTCTTTAAAGCAATGAATATTGATACCGTGGTAGATATCCAGTATGACGAGGAAGACAGAAACATGAATATAAATCTCACCGGTCAGGAGATGGGTATTTTGATTGGAAAGAGAGGCCAGACCTTAGATGCTCTTCAATATCTTATCAGCCTCTTCGTCAATAAGGAGAGTGAAAACTATATCCGAGTAAAGCTGGATACGGAAAATTATCGGGCAAGGAGAAAGGAAACCTTAGAGCAGTTGGCAAAGAATATTGCCATCAAGGTAAAGAGATATAAGAAGTCAATGTCTTTAGAGCCGATGAATCCATACGAGAGACGTATTATCCATTCCGCTCTGCAGAATGATAAGTATGTGACCACAAGAAGTGAGGGTGATGAGCCGAACAGATATATTATCGTGGAGCTTAAGAAATACGATAAGAAAAGATATTAGAAAATGTTAAATTATGCCCCGCAGTCGCTGCGGGGCATTTTCAAACAATTTACTGGCTGCTTTGTTGCCCAGTCCGACTGCTGGGGCTGTCAGCTTTATAGGTATTTTAATTTTCCAATATTTTCTGAACAATAT
>CAMWOF010000329.1 GCA_947175805.1 uncultured Clostridiaceae bacterium | reverse complement strand
GTATTACAGAAGCCCTGCCCAGCCTGCTAAGGGACAGGCGGTTACTGTGCGGTTCCGGACCAGGGCGGCAAATGTCGATGCGGTATATGTTATCTGTAACGGTGACAGGCAGCTCATGAAGTTGGAGAGCCGGGACGCTCTGTTTGATTTCTACACAGCAGTGCTGCCCATGGAGCAGGAAGGGCATTATGAATACTATTTTGAGGTGCAGAGTGGCAGAATTCGCTGCTTTTACAACCGTCTTGGCGTGCAGCGGGATGTGAATCCGGATTATAACTTTGAAATATGCTGTGATTACTTTACGCCGGAATGGGCGAGAGGGGCAGTATTTTATCAGATATACGTGGACCGCTTCTGTAACGGCGACCCGACGAATGACGTGCTGGACAATGAATATTGCTATATAAATGAGGGCACCCGCCGGATTACGGATTGGGGGAAATATCCAGATTCCATGGATGTGCGCTGTTTTTACGGCGGCGATTTGCAGGGTGTGTTAAACAAGCTTGATTATCTACAGGATTTGGGTGTGGATGTCATTTATTTCAACCCGATTTTTGTGTCTCCATCGAACCATAAATATGATATTCAGGACTATGATTATATAGACCCGCATTTTGGAAAGATTGTGGAGGATGAGGGCGTATGCCTGGAAAATGGCTCTAAGACCAATAAGGACTCCACCCGATATATCCAGAGAGTAACAAATCTTAAGAATCTTGAGGCTTCCAACGCTTTTTTTGCCGAGGTGGTGGAGGAAATCCACAGGCGGGGCATGAAGGTTATTTTAGACGGTGTGTTTAATCATTGCGGCTCCTTTAATAAGTGGCTGGACAGGGAGTGCATTTATGAAAATCAGCCGGGCTATGATTCGGGTGCCTATATCAGTAAGGACAGCCCATATCACAGCTTCTTTCGGTTTAATGATGACAATGCATTTCCTTATAATGGTTCCTATGAAGGCTGGTGGGGGCATGATACCCTGCCGAAGCTTAATTATGAGGACTCTCCGAAGCTTTATGAGTATATTATGAAGATTGCCAGAAAGTGGGTATCACCTCCTTATAATGTGGATGGCTGGCGGCTGGATGTGGCGGCGGATTTGGGTCATTCTGAGGACTACAATCACAGCTTTTGGAGAGATTTCAGGAGAAATGTAAAGGAAGCCAATCCCAATGCAATTGTGCTGGCGGAGCACTATGGCGACCCGAAATCATGGCTGAGGGGCGACCAGTGGGATACGGTTATGAATTATGACGCCTTTATGGAGCCGATTACATGGTTTTTGACCGGTGTGGAAAAACACAGTGACGAGTTTAGGGGGGATTTATTAGGGAATCCCGATGCATTCATCGGCGCTTTGCGGCATCATATGTCCAGGTTTCATCAGCAGTCCTTAGAGATTGCCATGAATGAGCTTTCCAATCATGACCATTCCCGTTTTTTGACCAGAACTAACCGACGTGTTGGACGCACGCATACGGCGGGACCTGATGCGGCAAATGAAAATGTCAATAAAGGGGTATTTCGTGAAGCTGTGGTGTTTCAGATGACCTGGCCAGGTGCGCCGACGATTTATTATGGTGATGAGGCGGGTGTCTGCGGTTGGACAGACCCGGATAACAGAAGAACCTACCCGTGGGGACATGAGGATCAGGATTTAATCAAGTTCCACAAGGATATTATTAGAATCCATAAGGAGCTGGAAGCGCTTATGAAGGGCTCTGTCATATTTCTGCATGGTGAGCACAAGCTGATTGCTTATGGGCGGTTTACCGATAAACAGCGTGTGGTGGTGATTCTCAATAACAATTATGAGGAGAAAGAGGTTTGTCTCCTAGTGACCCGGCTGGGCGTACCAAACGGCGCCACTATGAAACAGAGGATGCTGACCACCGAGGAGGGGTATTTTTTGGAATATGTTGCCCATCCGATTATAAACAGTAAGCTTATCCTGCGTGTGCCGAAGCTGAGTGCCATGGTGCTGGTGCAGGAGGGGGATTTGTAATTATACATTGCATTATAAGTTATTTGCCTTCGGTTTACAGACGAACCGGAGGCTTTTCTTTCATAATTTCCTAGATAATTATAAAAAACACTTGACTGTAAACCAACTTTACGCCTTAGAATACGCTTAAAAATACCTGATAGGAGAAACCATTATGAACGGAGTTCATAATTTTGCATGGTTTCGACGGGAGGCCGCTGAGCAAAGCGAGGGGGCATTACAATATACAGGGAGGAGAAGGGATGTATTATGAAGATAAAAGAGATTGAGGAGCTGCTGCCCATCACCAGGGCAAATATACGGTACTATGAGAAGGAGGGACTGTTAAAGCCCCACCGAGAGAAGAACGGCTACCGCGACTATGACGAGGAGGATGTGCAGCGGTTAAAGCAGATTATCATTTTCCGGAAGCTTGGGATTTCTATTCTGGATATTAAACGCATTTTGTGGGACGGGGTGCCGGCTTCTGAGGTTGTAAAACAAAATATGAAGCTGCTTGCAAAGCAGATGGAGGAGCTTGACGCTGCCATAGAGGTGAGCCGCAAGATGGCAGATGACGTAAATCTGGATTCGGCGTTTCCCACAGAAAAGTACTGGGAGATGATAAATACCAGAGAGCAGACAGGCGGCTTGTTCAACGATTATTTGAAGGATTATGCCGAGTTTTCCGGCAGGATGTTTACCCATATGTGGGGCAGTGTGTTTTTCTATGACATGGAGAGCAGAGTGAAAAAAAGCGGCTGGAAGCTTGCGCTTTTGATTGTTCTGTGTATTTGTGTCTGGCGGGGCTTTATGCAGAAATATGTCTTGCATGTTAACTCGTTCTGGGGCGCTTTTTTGTATCCGCTGTTTCTATTTCTGGCTCTTAGCCTTTGTGTTTTGCCACCTTATCTCATAGATTGGATTTATACAACAAAGTATGGCAGGATACAGCCGGCAGCAGAAGCTGAAGCACAGTCATCGGCTGGGGAAAATATGCCAGGCTCAAAAGAAGCGCCTGATCAGAC
>CAMWOF010000328.1 GCA_947175805.1 uncultured Clostridiaceae bacterium | reverse complement strand
ATTTTATTAGAGGAAATTATTGAGAAGAATCTGGATAAGCTGTTTTTAAATTATGAGATAGTTTGTGCTCATCCGTACCGCATCATGAGAAATGCGGATTTGACCATTGACGAGGAGGATGCGGCAGATTTGCTCAAGGAGATTCAAAAGCAGCTCAGAAAGCGCCAATGGGGCGAGGTAATCCGATTAGAAGTGGCTGACAATATGGATAAGCGGCTCCTCCGGGAATTAAAAAAGCAGTTGGTGGTAGAGGATGAGGCGGTATATAGGATTAATGGGCCGTTAGATTTAACTTTCTTATCTAAGGTTAGCGGTTTAGAGGGCTTTGAGCACTTAAAATATCCTAAATATATACCGCAGCCGGTAAAGGGGCTGAACCATGAGGAGGATATTTTTACCCAGATTCGCAGGCAGGATATTTTATTGTTCCATCCCTTCGATGAGTTTAAGCCGGTGATTGATTTGATTTCCCAGGCATCCGTGGACCCAAATGTGCTGGCAATTAAGCAGACACTCTACCGTGTCAGCGGCAATTCCCCAATTATCGCCGCCTTAGCGCAGGCAGCGGAAAACGGTAAGCAGGTCACGGTGCTGGTTGAGCTTAAGGCCAGATTTGACGAGGAGAATAACATCAATTGGGCAAAGAAGCTGGAGAAGGCGGGCTGTCATGTAATTTACGGCCTGGTGGGCTTAAAGACGCACAGCAAGATTGCGCTAGTGGTCAGGCGCGAGGAGGATGGTATCAAGCGTTATGTGCATTTGGGCACAGGGAATTATAATGACATTACCGCAAGGCTCTATACGGATATGGGTATTCTGACTGCTTCTGATGCCATTGGCGAGGATGCTACGGCGGTATTTAATATGCTTTCCGGCTATTCGGAGCCGCCGGTGTGGAATAAGCTGGCAGTGGCACCAATCTGGCTAAAAAATAAATTCCTGGCGATGATTGAGCGGGAGGCAGAAAATGCCCGGGCCGGAAAGCAGGCGAGAATCATAGCCAAGATGAATGCCCTGTGTGACCCGAAGGTGATGGAGGCGCTCTATGAGGCGTCCCAGGCGGGTGTCAAAATTGATTTGATTGTCAGGGGAATCTGCTGTTTAAAGGCGGGCGTCGAGGGCTTAAGCGAGAATATTACAGTGCGTTCCATTGTTGGGAATTTCTTGGAACATGCCAGAATTTTCTGCTTTTTTAATGACGGAAACCCTGAGGTTTATATGGGTTCAGCGGATTGGATGCCGAGGAACCTGGATAAGCGGGTGGAGATTACCTTTCCGGTGGAGAACCCTGAAATCAAGGAGCGGGTAATTCGTATTTTAAATATCCAACTGGCGGATAATCTGAAAGCCTATTTTCTGCAGGCTGACGGCACATATAAGAAGCAGGATCTTCGAGGTAAGGAAAAGATTGGGGCGCAGGATACATTTTGTAAGATGGCAATGGAGCATAACCGGGAAAAGAAGGACATGTCCCAAAGCCGTGTATTTGAGCCGTTGACATCGGACATGAAGCCGCTGACCCCGGATATAAAAAATGCTTGACAGTATAAAAAAGTTATGCTAACATACTACATGTTGTGACAATAGAAAGAAGAGTATCCACTCTCACCTTAGCGCAGACGGGCGACTCGGGTTTTTATATTGATAATAAGGAATGTTTTGTACCCTTTGAGAAATATAATTTAAGTGGATAGTCTGACTATCCACTTTTTATTGTGCAAAATTTAAGAAGATGTGATGGAGGTGCAAGACCATTAGCGATTTAATGATTAATGAGCAGATTCGTGATAAGGAGGTTCGTGTCATTGGTGCGGACGGAGAGCAGGTAGGGATTATGTCCTCTAAGGATGCCATGAAGATGGCGATGAATTTAGAGCTTGACCTGATTAAGATTGCTCCGACAGCAAAACCACCGGTGTGTAAAATTGCGGACTATGGGAAGTACCGTTACGAACAGGCGAGAAGGGAAAAGGAAGCAAGGAAGAAGCAGAAGGTGATTGACATCAAGGAAGTCAGACTATCGCCGAACATTGACAAAAATGATTTAAACACTAAGATAAATCAGGCAAGAAAGTTTTTGTCCAAGGGTGACAAGGTCAAGGTTACGCTTCGGTTTAGAGGCAGGGAGTTAGCACATGTAAACCAGAGCAAGGTCATTTTAGATGATTTTGCAAAGGCATTAGAGGATGTGGCTGTTGTTGATAAACCGCCGAAGTTCGAGGGCAGGAGCATGATAATGTTTTTGACGCAGAAGCGTTAAATGATAGATTGGATTTTAAGGAGGAAATAAAAATGCCAAAGTTAAAGACGAAGAAAGCAGCAGCAAAGCGTTTTAAGAAGACCGGTACAGGGGAATTAAAGAGAAATAAAGCGTACAAGAGCCATATCTTAACCAAGAAGACGACAAAAAGAAAGAGGAATCTTCGCAAGTCCACATTGACAGACAGCACAAATGTAAAGACAATGAAGAAGATTTTACCATATTTATAGAATCGGAGGATAACAAAAATGGCAAGAATAAAGGGCGGAGCAAACGCTAAAAAGAAGCATAACAGAGTATTAAAGCTTGCAAAGGGCTACAGAGGCGCAAGAAGCAAGCAGTACAGAGTTGCCAAGCAGTCAGTAATGCGTGCTTTGACAAGCTCCTATGCAGGAAGAAAGCAGAGAAAGAGAGAGTTCAGAAGGCTTTGGATTGCACGTATCAATGCGGCAGCTCGTATGAATGGGCTTTCCTACAGCAAGTTTATGTACGGCTTGAAGACGGCAGGTATTGATGTGAACAGAAAGATGTTGTCAGAGATGGCAATTTCTGATGCAGAGGGTTTTGCAAAGCTGGTAGAGGCTGCAAAGGCTGCAATTGCTTAATTACAAAATAATAGGCAGATTAAAGAAAAAGGCATTATAGCTTTGCTGTGATGTCTTTTTTTTGCATTTATTCACAAAAAGAATGATTTGTTTTAACTGTTTTTCACAAATCTTACTAATTTATTAAAAAAGGCTGACAATTAACTAAAAGAATAAAGTGTAAGAAAAAGATG
>CAMWOF010000327.1 GCA_947175805.1 uncultured Clostridiaceae bacterium | reverse complement strand
CCGTTAAAGCAGGGGGTTATCTCGGATTATACGGTAACTGAGCGGATGCTCAAGGTTTTTATTAAAAAGGCAATGAGCGCGAGAAAAATGTTTGGTAAGCCGAAAATCTGTATTTGTGTACCCAGCGGCGTTACAGAGGTGGAGAGGAAAGCGGTAGAGGATGCGGCATACTGGACAGGTGCAAAATATGTACAGATTATGGAGGAGCCTGTAGCGGCAGCCATTGGAGCCAGCGTGGACATCAGTCAGGCATTTGGGCATCTGGTCGTTGATATCGGCGGTGGAACTTCGGATGTGGCGGTGATTTCTTTAGGTGGAATCGTAATCAACGATTCTCTTAAGGTGGCAGGGGCTGATTTTAATGAGGCGCTTATAAAATATGTCAGAAGAAAATACAATCTCTTAATTGGGGAGACAACGGCAGAGGAGGCAAAGATGGAAATTGGTTCTGCTGTCCCCCGGACAGAAATTAAAGCCATGGAAATCAAGGGCAGAAACTTGATAAATGGTCTGCCGGACAGAGTTATGATTACGTCGGAGGAGACGGTGGAGGCGTTTCAGGAGGTGACGGGACAGATTATTGATACCGTGCATAATATATTAGAATTGACACCGCCGGAGCTGGTGGCTGACATTTCCCAAAAGGGCATTATCATGACGGGAGGCGGCAGCCTGCTTTACGGTTTTGATCAGCTTTTGGAACAGTCCACAGGGATTCATGCTTATGTGGTGGACACAGCGCTGCAGGGGGTGGCGCTGGGGGCCGGTAAGGCCGCAATGTTTGCCGAGCGATAGCCCTGAGTGTCGTATAGGGTTGTAACGTCAGATGGGCGATAACCCTGCGGGTCAGATATGACTGTAATGTCTGCCCCAAAGTGTAAGGTGTAAGATGAAGGACAGATGCGAATGAAAGACTATTTGCCGATTTGCAAAGAAGATATGGAAAAAAGAGGATGGGACAGACCGGATTTTGTATATGTCATAGGGGATGCCTATGTGGATCACCCGTCCTTTGGACATGCCATCATCAGCCGTGTGTTGGAAGCGCATGGTTATAAGGTGGCAATCATTTCCCAGCCGGACTGGAAGGATGATAGCAGTATTGCCGTCTATGGAGAGCCAAGGCTGGGTTTTTTAGTCAGCGCCGGTAATATGGATTCCATGGTAAACCATTATTCGGTGTCAAAAAAACGGAGGGAGAAGGATGCCTTTACTCCGGGAGGCTTGATGGGCAGGCGCCCGGATTACGCCACGGTTGTATATTGTAATTTGATTCGCCATGTTTATAAAAAGACTCCCATTTTAATTGGCGGTGTGGAGGCAAGCCTTAGGAGACTTGCGCATTATGATTACTGGTCAAATAAGCTGAAGCGTTCTATTTTGTTAGATTCCGGGGCAGACATCCTGATGTATGGCATGGGGGAGCGCGCCGTGGTGGAGTTGGCAGATGCTTTGAAGACAGGAATGCCGGTAGCGGATATTACATATATAGATGGAACGGTGTATAAATCCGCTTCATTAGAGTCTTTGGGGGATGCAGAAATCCTGCCGTCATATGATAATATAAAGGCAGATAAGCTGAATTATGCCAAAAGCTTTTATACACAATATTGTAACACAGATCCTTTTTCCGCGAAGCGATTGGTTGAACCTTACGGCGAAAAGCTTTTTATAGTGCAGAATCCTCCGGCGAAACCCTTGACAGAGCAGGAGATGGACAGGGTATATGGATATCCTTATATGCGAAATTATCATCCCTCCTATGAGGAGGCGGGAGGTGTGCCCGCCATAGAGGAGGTAAAGTTCAGCCTGGTCAGCAACCGGGGCTGTTTCGGGGGCTGCAGCTTTTGTGCCCTGACCTTCCATCAAGGAAGAATTATCCAGACAAGAAGCCATGAATCTATTATGGCTGAGGCAGAGCAGATGATATGGGAGCCGGATTTTAAGGGGTATATTCATGATGTAGGCGGCCCAACGGCAAATTTCAGGTTAAAATCCTGCGAAAAGCAGGAGAAATACGGGGTCTGTCCCAATAAGCAGTGCCTGTTTCCAAAGCCTTGCAGGAATTTGAAGGTAGACCATAAGGATTATCTCTCTTTGTTGAGGAAATTAAGGGCGCTTCCGAATGTAAAAAAGGTCTTTGTGCGTTCGGGAATCCGTTTTGACTATGTGATGGCTGATGCTGATGATACTTTTTTTAAAGAACTGTGTGAGCATCATGTCAGCGGGCAGTTAAAGGTGGCGCCGGAGCATGTGGCGGATTCGGTGCTTTCCATGATGGGAAAGCCGGGAAACAATATCTATACTGCCTTCGTAAAGAAATATAATAGGATAAATGCAACTCTCGGGAAAAAACAGTACCTGGTTCCTTATCTCATGTCCTCCCACCCCGGCTCTACGTTAAAGGAAGCAGTGGTATTGGCAGAATATTTGCGGGATTTGGGCTACATGCCGGAGCAGGTGCAGGATTTTTATCCGACCCCATCCACCATATCTACTTGTATGTACTACACTGGAGTGGACCCGAGGACGATGAAGAAGGTGTATGTGCCGGTAAATCCCCATGAAAAAGCAATGCAGCGTGCATTAATCCAGTACCAGAACCCGAAAAACTATGCACTGGTGAAGGAGGCTTTGTTAAAGGCGGGCAGACAGGATTTGATAGGCTTTGACAGCAAATGCTTGATTTTACCCAGGGAAGGCATGAAGAGAAGCCGTACAGGAGATAGTAAAAGGCCGGTGTCAGGTGAAAAAGAGAAAAGCAGACAATCAGCGACGGGCAGGAATGTTAAGCGCAGGCAGCCGGTGGAGAAGAATCATGCAAGACCGGGAAAAAATAAGACAATCAGAAATATCCATAAAAAGAAAAACATGTAGTATCTGATGGCGGCAGCCAGGGATTATTTCAAGCTCGAAAAGTGGGATATTCAGTTGCAAGATACAGGAAAATATGCTATCATATTAGCAGATTGCGCAGTTTGTCATAAGCTGCGGAAAAATAAAAATGGAGGTTCAAGTTATGTCAAAGAAAGTTGATTTAGCTCTGTCTATTATAAACATCTGACGCTGCCGACTAAGCTAGAAGTGTAGATCTCGGTGGTCGC
>CAMWOF010000326.1 GCA_947175805.1 uncultured Clostridiaceae bacterium | reverse complement strand
GGCAATCACAATCGCCATTTCAAAGAAATGACTGCGGCTGCTGCCCAATCCAATTTCCTCAAGAATCTTTGCACCCTCCTCAGCGTGAATCCGGTTCTCTTCCTGCTCATCTTTGTTCTCTGGAGCGCCGGAACCCAGCATTACAAGCTTTCCGATATTGCAGAGCTTGGAAGCTGGCTCTATCGTCTCAATAAACTCATCAGTTATATCATCCTCATACTGCGGCATAAGCTGTAAGCTCTGAGCAAGAATATGGCTGTTATGCCCTACCCTCTCTAAGTGGTCGGCACTGCCGTCCATCCTTTTTTCCACCAGATTCGCCATGGCAAGCAGAACATTTTCCCATTCCTTCTCCATCTGCTTTTTCTGCTCATTCACCATCTGGTGCATCATCCGGTTATAGTCTTCCATCTCCTGCTTAATCCGATAGCTGTTTAACTGGTTATTCACCCGCATGATGACCTCAACCGGCTCGAAGGGCTTGGGAATAAAATCCACTGCCCCCGCTAAAAATGCCGCCTTTTTATCCTCCCTGGAATCCGCCACCGTAATAAATATAAACGGGATATCCCTGGTTCTCGGATTGCTTTTTAACAGCTTGCAAAATTCCATTCCATCCATGCCAGGCATGGAAAAATCTGACAAAATCAACTGCGGCATATTCTCCTTCATAATATCTAGCGCCTCCTGGACACTCATAGCGCAGAGCGCCTCATATCCCTCAGCCACTATAATGTTTTCCAGAATTTTCACGTTTATATTCAAGTCATCTACAATCAATATCTTGACCGGCTTTTTGTTCTTCTTTTCCTGTTCCATCCTATTCCTCCTTGCTCCTGCCTTTATTGCCACTGCCCAAGTTTTTCTGTCAAGGCTTCCTTTAGCCGCTCGTAGGCATCCATGCTTCTCTCATAGTTTTCCTTTCGCACCGCCATCTCCAACCGGAGTATGGTTCTCTTCATATCCCCCTCCGGGCTGTCCGTCAGCGCCTTCAGGGTTTCTGCTAAGGTCTCCGCCTTCTCCCAGGAACCCAGCTCTATGGACAAAATCAATTTTTCCATGCGCTTTTTAATCTCTGATATATTCGCCTCTGTACCAAACACAAGATAATCATCCTGCGCCTCCGATTCCATACCGCCAGTGAACTGATTCCATTTCCGGTAGGTCTCCACAAGCTCTTTGTTCTGGCTCACGCTCTCTCCGGTATGAAGCCTGATATTAAAGGAAAAACAACTCCCTTTTCCCTTTTCACTCTCTACATGTATCAAACCGCCCATCATCTCCACAAGCTGCTTTGTAATGGACAGCCCCAGCCCCGTTCCGCCAAAGCGTCTGGTGATAGAGGCATCCGCCTGGTTAAAGCTCTGGAACAGCTTGTCCTGCTCCTCCCGGGAGATGCCGATGCCACTGTCCTTCACCATAAAGAACAGCTCCACCTCATCATCGATCTGCATCGTCCTGCTCACATCCACACTGACCTGCCCCACCATGGTAAATTTTATTGCATTGGAAAGCAGGTTGTTTAAAATCTGACCAATCCGGAGCTCATCCCCGATTAGCATCTGTGGAATATTCTCATCCACATGTACATTTAACCGCAGCTCTTTTTTTGAGACCGTCGCCATATGAGTCTGGGTAATCCTGTCCATCATCTTGTAGAAGTCAAACTCGCTTTCCTCCAGGGTAAACTTCCCCGCCTCTAATTTGGAAAAATCTAAAATATTATTAATAATGGCAGACATATTGTCACAGCAATATAAAATAACGTCCAGCGTCCGCTTCTGCTCCTCGCTTACCGCCGTCTCCAAAAGCGTGGATACATGCCCCTTGATTCCATTGACCGGCGTCCTAAGCTCATGGGTGACATTTGCGGTAAATTCATTCCGCATCTTTAAATTGGCTTCATGCTCCTCTTCCAACTGCCGGATTTTTAAATCCATTTCATTTTTCTGGGTAATATCCTCCGCCAACAGCCACCCGGTATCACCCTCCGCCTGGAAAAACCTGAGGGAAACAGGAAAGCATGCTCTGTTTTTCCGGTATATTACCGTCTCCTGCTTTTCCTCCAGCAGCGCCCTGTCAAATGGGGCAAAGGCTCCGCTCCCCACCTGAAATTCCTGCCAGAACAACTGGGACATATTGCGCTCCTTAAGCTCCTCCTGCGTGTAACCGAGCTTTTCCCTGACTGCCCGGTTTCCGAACAAGATATTGCCGCTCCCATCAAATAAAAGGGCAAGCTCTATGGCTTCCTCCACAATCTTGGAATACAGTAAATCCTCTTTCATTGCATCCTTGTCTCCTTTTGTTTTTATCCTCGGACTCCGTCCCTACGGTTTTTCCATGTATATTATAGCTTACATTTCTTTTGACAGCAATATGTTTCTGCACAGTTGATTCCACCATTTTTACGCAAAATAAAAGGACCATGTTCCTCACATGATCCTTCAAAACATGAATTATATCGTATTTCAATTATACCGCTATTTCGTACTTTTCTTTCAGATTATTCAGCATACTATATTTTATCATGCCCTCTAATTGCATCCTTCCAACCACAATCCCAGGAGCAATTCCCTGAGTTTTTGCAAAGCGGAGCACGCTTCTCTCTGAATAATCCTTTTCTTTTCTAAATTTTTGGAAATCATCTGATGTAATAAGCGTATCACCAGACCATTTATCAGCAGCTTTCTCATCGGCATCAGATGTACCATTCGGCTGCCCCACATGGCCAAGCGCAATATGTGCAAGTTCATGGAACAAACTGAACCAAAACTTATCTGCATCCTTTCCTCTGGCAGTAAGTCCCACAACAATCTTATTTCCATCTATGAACGAAGCCCCCTGCAAAAATGAACCTTTTAGATGCGGGAGAAATACCAGCGCTATTCCACAATCCGCAAGGCACTTTTTAATCTTCGGACAAAATTCCTTTGGCTTAAGAACCGTCAACTTCCGTATTTGAGGCATGGCAGAAATTAATCCTTTGATATTTATTGGTGCTGTTTGGATATCACGCGCCTTAATTTTTGCTTCCTGGGCCCATGCCATCAAAGCCAGATCACTCTTCTCAGTAATTGCCAACCTCCTGCAGGCAATCCTTGTAATC
>CAMWOF010000325.1 GCA_947175805.1 uncultured Clostridiaceae bacterium | reverse complement strand
GCTTAGCATGCTGCTCAGCATTGTGCTTTGATATCTGCTCTCCGGTTTTTTCGTAGTACTCTAACGCCCGGATAACCCGCTTTTTATTGTTGGCATGAATTTGCTCCGCTGCCGCAGGGTCCACACGCCTTAACATTTCATGCAGAACCTGAACGCCCTGCTCCTTCGCCAGCGCTTCTAAATGCTCCCGGTAACCGGTATCTGCGTCATTTTCGGAAAAATCAATATCGTAGAGCAAGGCCTGAATATAAAAGCCGGTGCCGCCTACCACAATCGGCACCTTCCCCCTTGCATGGATATCTCTTACCGCCTCTCTCGCAAGCTTTTGAAATGTCACAACGTGAAAACCCTCGTCAGGCTCTAAAATATCAATCAGATGATGTGGAATCCCCGCCATCTCCGCTTTTGTTACCTTAGCGGTGCCAATATCCATGCCCTTATATACCTGCATGGAGTCCGCAGAAATCATTTCACCGTTCACAGCCTTTGCCAGGGCAATAGACAATGCGGTCTTGCCCACTGCCGTTGGACCTGTCAATATAATCAACGGTATCTTATTGTCATTTATCATTGTTTGTCCGTCCAAATGTTGGATGCTCCCTTCCTTTCTCCATATTGCACCTGTCTGAACTCTTGTTTTTTACGACTGGACCTCCATTTCCATCGTTGATTTTACAAAATTCTCAATATAGCAGTCTGCCAGCCCCTGGGCACGAAGCATTTCATAGTTAGAGTCTCCGTAAACCGCAGTGATTTTACCTGCCCCGGCCCGCTTTGCGGCCAGAACGCCGGATAACGAGTCCTCATATACATGGCACATCTCTGGCGGCAAATGCAGCAGACGGGCAGCCTTTATATATACATCCGGCTCCGGCTTTCCCTTTAGCATGCCGTCATCCAGCACAATATTATCCCAGGAAAACCATTTTTCAAGCTGAAACACCTGAAAATAGAACTCCATATTATCCCTGTTCGCAGCAGTGGCAATGGCAACAGGCAGTCCTGCCTGCTTCAGGGAATCCAAATACACCGGAAGTCCGCTTGTCAAATGTAGCGCTTCCCTGTCCTCCAGACAGAGCCTGCGGTAAAACTTCTCCTTCTCTGCAGCGGCAGATAAGCGTTCCTCCTCTGTAAGTTCCTGTCCGAGAAAATGTGTTAAAATCGCCGCACTTGTCCGTCCATAGGCATATTCCATAAATTCCTTTCTTGAAATCTCCCTGCCTATTTTTTTCTCTAAATATTGCCGCCATGCCAAATCATGCTTTGCACCGTCAAAGAACATAGTGCCGTTAAAATCAAATATAATTCCCTGCATTTTTATTCTCCCTGTATGGTTTATGGCTATTCCTCTTCTCGAACTTCGTCCTTCTTCGCTCCGCTTCGGTCCACACTGAGCAGATGTCCACCGGACATCTAGTGCCAGACTCATGTTTGTTTTCCCTAGACAACGCTTTTACTTTTTTATATATAATAATAATTCCGATTGCTCCGTGCTTTGCACTCCCGCAATCGCCAACAAACATTCGCCTTACCGCACTCTGTGCTCCAGGCTCATGTTTGTTTACCCAGCCAATGTCTATAGATGATTGTACGCAAGCGTCCAACATCTATAGCCGCTGGCTGAGATTATTGTATCACAATGTCCGCTTTTTGCATATACTATGAAAAAAGCGGAGACAAAACATGTCCCAAGCAGATTACAATTCCATTTACATTGCACAGGTGGATGAAACAGGCAACCAGACGGACACCTCCAATCAGATTGATGAGGGCACGTTACGGGTACAGGTTGTAGACCAGAGAAATCAGACTCCTATTAAAAATGCACAGATAGAGATTGCTGATACCGGAAATCCCAACCAGACATTAGAGGTGATCAATACAGATGAAAACGGTTTTACCGAGAGCGTCACCTTGTCGGCGCCGCCGTTGGAATTCAGCATGTCCCCTTCAGACAATCAGCCCTACGCGGAATATAATATCAAGGTATCCGCTGCCTCTTATGAAGAGGAAATCGTAACCGGTATCCAGATATTTTCGGGAGAGCAGGGAAACCAGAATATCCGTCTCGTGTCGCAGACAGAACCAGAGGATGTATACAATCCAATTTCCATCGGCCCCCATACCCTGTGGGGAAATTACCCGCCAAAGATTGCAGAGGAGGAAGTCAAGCCAGTAGATGTCAGCGGAGAAATCGTGTTAAGCCGGGTTGTCATTCCGGAATATGTTGTGGTACATGACGGTTCCCCTTCTGACAGCACTGCCAAGGATTATTATATTCTATACAGGGATTATATCAAAAATGTCGCAAGCTGTGAAATCTATTCCACCTGGCCACAGGCGACATTAGAGGCAAATATCCTTGCCATCATGTCATTTACACTGAATAGGGTATATACGGAGTGGTATCGGAACAAAGGGTATAATTTCACCATTACAAGCTCCACCGCCTTCGACCATAAATGGATATATAATAAGACTACCTATGACAGTATTTCCGCAGTGGTAGACCGGATTTTTAACCAGTACCTCTCCCGTCCGAATGTGAGCCAGCCGATTCTCACGCAGTACTGTGACGGAAAGCGTGTTACCTGTCCGAACTGGATGAGCCAGTGGGGCTCCAAATACTTAGGTGACCAGAACTACTCCGCCATTGATATTTTAAGAAACTACTATGGAGCAAGCATTTATATCAACACTGCCGAATCTATTTCTGGAATTCCTGCATCCTATCCGGGTTACGAGCTGACAATCGGAAGCTCCGGAGATAAGGTACGTCAACTGCAGGAGCAGTTAAACCGTATTGCAAAAAACTATCCTGCCATTCCGACCATTGCTGTGGACGGCATTTATGGTTCTAAGACAGCCGATGCAGTGCGCACCTTCCAGAAAGTCTTTAATCTGCCGCAGACAGGTACAGTGGACTTTTCAACCTGGTATAAAATTTCGGAGATTTATGTAGGCGTAAGCCGGATTGCGGAATTAACCTAATTGAAGCATTAAAAGATTGACAAAGTGAGTAAAAAGTGTGTGGGGAGATTCCCAAAGAAAAAAGCCTTGAATAACCAAGGCTTTTAAAAGCAGTCGATAGGGGAATCGAACCCCTGTTTCCGCCGTGAGAGGGCGGCGTCTTAACCGCTTGACCAA
>CAMWOF010000324.1 GCA_947175805.1 uncultured Clostridiaceae bacterium | reverse complement strand
CCCTATAAATTTACTATTACACGTCTACTGCCTATTCTTCAATTAAGTCTATTTTTAGCATATCCTCATGGGGATTGGTTTTTGCCAGTCCGATTGCGGTTATGTCCCCTTCAAATGGCGCAAAGCTGTTCTGGATTATCTCAAATGCCAGCCGCATCTCTTCCTTTGATAATTTTTTCCCTATGGTAACATGTGGCAGCCACTGCATTGGTTGATAGAATCTGCTGACACTCACCTCGTCTATTCTGCAAACCGTCTCATAAACTGCTTCCGCCATCTCCTGTAAATATGCATTTAAAACGGGAGTTACATACATAACGTAGGGAAAAAACATTCCTGCCGAAACAAAGTGAACCCGGCCCTGTCTAAGCCGATGGGTCAACTGCCCAACATAGGGCATCAACAGCTCCCCGTTTCGTGCCTCCACAGAAGAAATCGTCATATGCGGCGGCACATGGTTATCCGTCATAAAGGTGTTGCCTTTTCTTTTTGCAATCTGCTTTATGTATTGATTGATTTTTTTGTTGGTATCATCATCAAAATATGCCGAAATCAGGTACATAAAATCTCCTTATCCACAAACAACTGCACTTTCAAAACAGACTGCATTCTAACTGGCAGTCAAAAGGCTCTCTTGCGACATGGTTCTGGTCATACACCTGTGCCTCCACGCATCCCATTTTTCTATAAAATTCCTGTGTCTCCACAGCAGAATGTGCTGAGATATATAGCTTTTCTGCTCCATGCTCTTTTGCCCACTTCTTAGCGGCGAAAAAAAGCTCTCTGCCGAATCCCTTGCCACGCATATCTTCAGAGACATGAATACTTGACAAATCCAAATATTTCTGGTCTCCGCCAAATAGTTCGGCCTCCACCGAAACAAATCCCTTTAATCTATCATTTGAAAAGACTCCATATACAAAGCCCCCTGTACTAATTGTATTTTTTAAACAGGCGACCAAAAAATCATACTCTGCATCTGACCAGTCATCAATAAAAGGCGCATCTTTTATTATCCATTTATCATTTTCCTTGCGCCGGCATTTTGTAACCACCTGATGACGTATAAAGACAGCAAACAATTCACAATTCATTTCTTCTATATCTATTTCTCTGTATTGAAGCATATGAAACCCTCGGCAAATATACTTGTATTTTTAGTCTATTCTATCATAAATATCTATACATTCCACAACTTTTTATACATTCAAGCCTTCAAAACCAAGTTAGTTGCCGCGGGCTTGGTTTTGAAGATTACCATATACCGCAAAGCATGTCAAAAAAAGCCTCTCCTATACTGTCAAGGTCTAATTATTGATTCACATCATTATATCATCTTTCGGATTTAACAGTCCATTCTCCGGTATCAAGATTTTTTACTGCCTCAACACTTCCACTGCTGGATAAATAAATACAATAATTTGTGCCATCTTCTACAACTATATTTATCACTTTTTCTCCATCTTCTTCAGCTGCCTCTGCACTTTGTATCTGACCTGCACTAATCGTATTTAGCGTACTCAGTATAAAACGCATCTTTCTATCATTTTCCTCTATGCCAACTGCCTCAGCTATTATAGTTCTATTATTTGCATCCACTTGTATTTTTTCCTCATCTCCATCTGCATTACCACATGCACTCATACTGCAAAGTACGCTTAGTGCAAGCACAATAACCCATTTTTTCATTTTTACCTCCAAACATATCTGCACTCTATTTAACGGGCATGCAATAATCATATCGTGTCGTCGCTGCCAACCTGAGTTTCCAGCATTGTCTTTAATTTTTGAAAACCAGCAGGAGAAAATGCCGATTTCACTACACAATCATATGTACTGGTCAATACCATTGCATAGCGAAATCTGCTAAATGTAATGGTCATATCTATATAATCCTCAACCGGAATACAATATGCCTTCCCCTTCGACTGAATAAATACATACTTGTAATCCATCCATATCCTGTGTGTGATTTTCTCCGCCTTGTCATAGTGCTTTGCTATCTCATTAAACTTAACTTTTGTAATATCCATATATTCAAATATTGGCATAGGATCCTTCTTAATTCCTGATGCAGCACAAATCAAATAAACGGTAAGGATAATCAATACTACAGAAAATGTAGCGATATTGAACATTTTATCATTCCCATTGGCAAAAAATATATATTTAATCACCATCCATACACAAGCAGCCCATAATAAAAACCATAGCACAAATGAAACTATACTTTCTATATCATAACCAACACACATATCCTTCCACAGATTAGTTTCTTTATTTTTTTCACTCACATTGAGTTTCTCTTGTTTTGCAGAATAGGAACTTAACAACGATGGGAAGAATATCTCCAAAGTGGCTTCAATATACATCCAGGTACTAAAATATGATTTGCCCTGCCGTTTTTTCAAAATATGGCTTGAGACAACTGCAATTATGAAAGAAACCACAGTAAGAATTCCAAAAATCAGAACCAGCCACCACAAAGACACCCCGCCTGTCCTAATATTATCTATCTCCATTCCAACGCCCATAATGGTTCCTGCCAGCGAGACTACAAAAACAACTATACTCATTATTTTAATGTCTTCTAATTTTTCATCATTCACAATTATCACCTTTATCCTTTCATCAAAAACTTATTCGATTATACCCTTCACCTTTATTTTCCTTTTCTTTCAAGAGAATGGATGTCTCTCTCTTAAAATATCTATCCACTCTTTACGGTTATTCACAATAAACTCCTCAATTTTATTGTTACATAGATGTATTGCGATGGAGCGTATCATTTTACCTTTTGTAACTTTTATAATATCAGAATACAAAATAATACACTGACCGGTCATAAAATTAAATGAATGTGATACAAAACAGAGCCTATCCTCCATAAGAAAAATCCATCCACCAATTGCTTGTGCACCCACCAAATAATTAGCCGCACCTTCATACAATACATTTCCTTCTATTCCATAACGCTCCCTTAATTTATCTTTTCTGACAGATAATATCTTAACAAAGCCGCATATTAATCCTGCAAATAGTAACCCGCCAAAAGTACCTAATATCATTCCTTTCACTAATGAATGAAAAATCACAGAACATAAAAGCCCCATTGATACAGAAAATCCGGCAAAACATATAATAAAAT